>NZ_LTCZ01000084.1:0-53034 GCF_001583455.1 Rhodococcus sp. LB1
CTTGTTCAGCGCCCTCCTAGCTGAGCCTGTTCGCCGTTTGCGGCGCAGATTGTGGCCGGCTCGTCTCGTTGCTGGGTTGTTTCGGTTTGGAGCGAAGGGAAAAACTTGTGTTGAGGAACGCCGCAGAAGAGTCGATCGTGACTCTTGATACCGCCGATCCCGCTTTCCGGGCGGACCGGTTCAGGACGTATCGAGAGATCCGGGAGTCCAGTCCGGTCACGCGGACTCTGGTCAACGGTCAGCCGTCGTGGCTGCTGACCCGCTATCGGGACGTGGAGCGGATTCTGAAGGACCCCACCTGCGTAGTGGAGCCGGTTCCGGGGCAAATTCCGCCACACGTCGGTGACGGTCCGGCGGCACACTTCTATCGCCTGTCGCTACCGAATATGAGTCCGCCGCACCACACTCGGCTGCGCAAGCTCGCCGGTCCAGCGTTCGCGCCGCGGGCGATCGCCTCGATGCAGGGCTGGGTAGAAGGAATTATCGCTGAGGGCATCGACCGGCTCGCCGACTTCGATTCGGAGGTCGACTTCGTAGGTGAGTTTGCGACGCGGGTGCCGGCGCAGATCGCGTGCCGGTTGCTGCACGCGCCCGTTGAGGACGCAGACACGGTGCTGGAGCGAATGCCGGCGCTCAACGCGGTCCTCAGTCAGAGCGACATCACCGCTGACCAGCTCGCCGATGCTGATGAGGTGGCCCAGTTCTATTTCGACTACATCGGCACCATCATTGACCGGAACCGAGGACGGCTCGGTGAGGACGACCCTGTTGGTGCACTACTCGCCGCGGAGGAGGCAGGGGACAAACTCTCCCGTGAGGAGTTGGTTGTTACTTTGGTCGGATTTTTTGTCGCCAGCTACCACACGACGATGGTGGCAATGACCAACACCGTTACCGCACTGCTCACCGATCGAGCTCAGTACGTTGCCTTGACGCAGGATCCCTCCTTGGCGGGAACTGCGTGGGAAGAGTCGCTGCGCTTCGACGCGCCTGTCCATTTCGTTTGGCGCTACGCACCGCCCGGTGGACTCGAGATCGACGGTCACCACATTGACGCGGGCTCGCATCTGCTGCTCGGCCTCGCGGCTGCGAACCGCGATCCGGAGAAGTTCGACAACCCCGAGGTGTTTGATCTGACCCGGGCGCGGATTCGGCATCTAGCCTTCACGGCCGGCGGTCACTATTGTCTCGGAGCTCCACTGTCTCGGATCGAAGGAGAGATCTTGTTGCGTCGTCTCCCGGAGAAGCTCCCGAACATCGAACTGCGTGAGGAGAATCCGACGCGGATGCCGGATTTGTCTTTTCCCGCGATCACCCGGCTAATGGTCTCGCCGCACGGCCATTGAGTATGTATTCACTGAGGTTGAGTATGTGTCAGCCGAGGAAGTGTGGTGGCGTTGCGATAATCGTGTGATGAGTGGTAATGGTTGGAATTCGGAGGTACCGGTGCTGCTCGACGAGGTCGAGGTCGACCAACTCGCGGCCGAACTGACCGTGCGAATCCGGGCGGCGATTCCCTCTTACAACGGCCTGCCCTACGGCGAGCACCAGAAGACCGTGCGTGAGCACCTCAGTCTTCTGGTGCACAACGTGGCGGCTGGGGAGCCACCGCCAAAGGTACTGCGGATGACTAGCGCCGCCGCCCGCCGCCGTGCGCACTACGGAATGCCGGTCTACGACGTCCTCGGGGCGTTCGGTGTGGTCAGCGCGGGGTTGTGGGATGCACTACGCCTTAAATACTCGGGCGACGAGTCACTCCTCGTTGGACTGGTGAGTCTGCTCGGGGAGTGGAATCAAACCATGAGCCAGGCCGTGGTGGATGCGTATGTGCACGAGAGCGGGAGCCGATTCGAACGCGAACGTAGACTGCGTGGCCGGCTGTTCGCGATCCTGTCCGGCTCAGAGATCGGACAAGAGCTCGACGATGTGCTGTCCCAGCTCGCCTTCGATCTACGGCGACCCTTCTCCGTCCTGTGCTGGCGGAGAGAGCCGTGGTCGCTCGAGGACATCGAGTTTTTGCAGCGATCCGGCCGACGATTGACTGGAATCTGCCATGTGGGAACCGTCCACGAACAGACAGTTCTCGTCGCGCAAGATGTCGACTTAGACGAGTTGGCCACCCGAGTCCTCGAGGTGATCGGCACGGGCGGCTCTCTCGGCCTCGGGTTGGCCCGAGCAGGCGGAGATGGTGTTCTCGCCAGCCTGACCGAGGCGCAGGCCGCGCACCGATTCGCCCTGCTACAACAGGTGCCCATCGTGGCGTTCGCGGATCGTTGGCTCGAGTGCACGCTGTTGGACTCGAGACAGATGCTTTCCCCGCTCGTGGAGCGGCCGATGGCATGCGCCCATCGCATGCCTGATCTGGCCGCCGCGGTGGAGACCTTCGCGAACTCAGGCTTCACCCATGTCGCCGCAGCCAAGAGTTTGCATCTGCATCCCAACTCAGTCGCGTACCGGTTGAATCGCTGGCACGAACTGACCGGGCTCGACCCGCGTCGCTTCACCGACCTGACGTTGTCGCTGGTGGCTATCGCCTTTGCGCGCGGCGACCGAGAATCCGGTCAAGGTGAAGGGACCTACACCAACGCCGAGCCGGGTTCCGAGTGACCACCTGAGTTCTGAACGGCTTCTCGGGACCTCTGCGGGCCCGAGCGCTACGCTGCGGTCGCCTGCACAAATGTTTCGAGATCGAACCCCTCCTGCTGTGCGGTCTCGGGAGTGAGGCCGACATGGCCAGCAAGGAGCCGGCGCGCGCTCATGTGGTCCTTGGGCCGATTGACCGACTCAACGCAGATCAGACGGCCGTTACGGAAAAGCAGGATCGAAAAACTCGACGACTCGGGGTCGCCGAAGGGGACTGCGACGTCGTACCCGGTCGACAGTCCAGCGATCTGGAGTTTGGTCCCACATTGCTCGCTCCAGAACCACGGCACCGCCTCGTATGGCACGGTCGCACCCATGATGCGGGCGGCGACGCTGCGGGCCTGATCAACCGCATTCTGAACGGATTCGAGTCGAACCATCATCCGGCCGAACGGCCCGGCAGGGAAGCGTGCGCAGTCACCGATCGCGGAGATTGCCGGGTCACTGGTCTGGAGGAAACGATCAACGAGGATGCCGTCGGCGACCGCGAGTCCGGCCTGCTCCGCGAGCCCACTGTTCGGCTGGACTCCGACACCGATCACCACCAGATCGGCGTCCACGGTCGCCCCGTCCCTCAGTTCGACGGATTCGACCGAGATGCCACCGTGCAAGGAGACGCACTGCTGACGAAGATACAGTCGGGTCCCGTGGGCGATATGCAGACGCTCGAAGTGCTGTGAGCTGTGGACGGACAACGCCCGAGCCAATGGCCGATCGAGTGGATCGACAACGGCGGTCCGCTTTCCCAATTTGGCAGCTGCGGAGACTATTTCCATACCGATGAACCCCGCGCCCACCGCGACGACGCTTGATGCGCTGTCGAGGGCCGAGCGAAGTCGTTCGGCATCACCGCGAGTACGCAGTTGGTGTACACCGGGCAGAGCGGTTCCGGACAGCCGCAGCTGCCGATTACGGGCGCCCAGTGCCAAGATGAGCTGGTCGTAGACAATGTCGCCTCCGGTGTCGAGCGTCACGACCTGGCGGGCGCGGTCGATTTGTACCGCCGTGCCATGCATTAACTCGATCTTCCTCTTGTCGTAGAACGTGGTTGGGCGCAGCGCGATGTCCCTGTCCGCCCCCCCGGGGAGCAGGTACGCCTTCGACAGCGGTGGCCGGTAATACGGCAGTCCGGGTTCATCACCGAGCAGAACGATCCGGCCGGCGAAATCGAGGTCACGCAGGGAAACAGCCGCCTGGAATCCGGCCTGACCGGATCCAAGGATGAGTACCGTCGGGTGTGACGCCATTTGTCATTGCTCCTTGGGAAGTCGGACGACGAGTCCGTCCACTGCGTCGTCGAGGACGATCTGGCAGCTGAGTCGACTGTTGATCTGCCGCGGTGACGCGGCGCATTGCAGCATCTCGTCCTCCTCGGGTTCCAAAGCCGACAATGCTGCACCACCCTCCTCGACGTAGACGTGGCATGTCGCGCACATCGCGTTGCCGCCGCACTCCCCGACGATTCCGTCGATGTCCGCCGCGATCGCGACCTGCATGACCGTCTGTCCTGGCCGGGCGTCGGCAACATACTGTGCCTCGTCGGCTGCGATGAACGTTATTTGCACCATAAAAGGCTCCTCTGCCATTGCTTGAACGGGGCGTCGCCGAAGTCAGATCCGCTCGTCCTGGACGACGAAAGACATCTGGCCGAGTCCGGAGATTGAGGCCTGCACTTCATCACCGTCCTGCAGGTACACCGGCGGTTCGAATTGAAAACCACACCCGGTCGGGGTGCCGGTCAGGATCAGGTCGCCCGGCTCGAGCGCCATACTTGAGCTGACCGATGCGATCAGCTCGGCGATGGGTACCAGCATGCGGCTGGTAGTGTCGTCCTGCCGAACGGTCCCGTTGACGCGCAACTGCAGTCGTAAGTCGTCTGGGGCGGGCACCTCGTCGGCGGTCACCAGCCACGGACCGGTCGGGCAGAATGTGGGAAATCCCTTGCCGCGCGCGATTTGCAGCTGCAATGGGCTACTGAGTCCGGCCCCCAACGCGACATCGCGGGCGGTGATGTCGTTGGCGACGACATACCCCATGACATGGTCCATGGCCTTGAGCGGCGAAATCCGGCGACCGGCACGACCGATCACCACAGCGAGCTCGATCTCGTAGTCGAGCATGGTCGTCTCTGGCGGTTTGATGACCGGGTCGTTCGGACCGCTCACGCTATCTGAAGGCTTGAGGAACACCACCGGTTCGGTCGCGGTGGCTGGCGACCCGAGTATTTCATGGGTGTGCTGCGGGTAGTTGAACCCGATGGCGATGACCTTGCCGGGCCGGACAAGGGGTGCACCGATCCGCACTTCCGATGCCGCGAGCCGCGTCGGTTCGCAAGCTAGCTGCGGCTCGATGGCAGGTCGTACTAGGTCCCATAGTGCGATCACGTCCTTCATGTCGCGCAGGTACAGGCCGGTACGGGCGAGGATCGGTCCCAACGGGACGATCGTGTTGTCGTCGACCAGCACACCAGGCTGCTCGGACCCTGCGGGCCCGAAGTTCACAAGTCGCATGTGGAGATTCCTTGTCAAAGAGTGGAATTCGAGAACAGAACGTCAAGCGCAGAGACGCCCCATACCGCGGACGCGTGCCGGGTCACGATGCGGGGTCGTCCTGAAGGGTGATCGCAGGAAAATCGTGCGGGTGGTCGCACACCCATCCGGCGACTTCATCCGGAGACGTGAGCCATACGTGCCGGTCCCTGGCCAGGATGTCGCTCACGTGCCTTCGGCTTCAGCCTGCGGCAGCTTGTACATCGGTTCGTTCCACCAACCGTGCAGCCCAGTGAGTGGCCGGTGGCCATGATGGTCCGAAGAGCATCCGGGTACGACTCGCAATTGAGGGCCTCGACGTAGAACGTGGTGGTCAATCCCCGATCCTGCAGCAACTCGAGCACGTGCGGCAGGGGTCGGGTGGCACTCGGGTGTTGCCCTCGCGGTGTATCGGAAGAGAGAAGTCCGGCCTGCCGCTCAGCAGCCGCTCCCAGGTGTTCGAACGTCACGCAAATCGCCGCCTGATACTGTTCTGGCCCCAACAGTCCGTGAACACTCACTGCTCTCTCCTTGGAGTTCGGATCCAGTTCCGTCGAATCGGTGACCAGCTGAAACGACCAACTGACGCCTTTACAGTAAGGCGGAGGGATCAGCTAGGGCCTCGTGGAAACCACAAAATCTCCGCGTAGCGGCTTTGGGAATCTTCAGACGGCGCGGTGCACGACCCGTATCCCCGACGACGGGCCGCCGGCTGGTGCCGGCTGTGACCTGTTGTGATGACTGTGTCTCGGTCGTGTTGCCGGCACTCGGATCGGTCGTGAGGCCGGACTCACTCCAGCACTGGTCAAACCTCCACGGTGTCGAGCTGACCGGTCCGAGGTGGGTCGTTTGGGGGTAACTCACTGGCCCGGCGCTCGAGGAATGTGCTGGACGGCCGCCCAGCGAAGCCGGACACGTTCATAGCAACTCCGGGAGCAGGGCGGATGGGCCAGTGTGTGGGCCGTCCGTGCTGCTCATGGACAGTGAACTCCAGGAAGGCCGTCCAGTGGCACGAGTTCCACACACTGTTCCTCCCGACAACAGCCCACGACGTCGTCGATCCACCATGGTCACCGGCGGGTGCCCTGAGCGCACTGCTTGCGGCGGGCCACCGACGAGGGGCGCTTGTTCTCAAGTGAGGACGAGGGGCGGACTGCCGATGCGGTTGCTCACCTTCAACTTCGCGCGAAAACAGGTCTGGTGTCAGTCCATCCCGGTCGTGGAGAGCGAGACCGTATCGCCGTTCCAAGCCGCCGGCACGGTGGCGACCTGACCAATCTCGTCACCCATTGGGGCACGGACGGCGGCCGCCATATCAATGCCGACGTCCACTCACCTTGGCGAGGCTCCCCGCGAGACATGACCTGGGCCTATCGGCGACCGGTCGAGCCGGATCGGACGCGATTTCGCAGGTACAGCCGAAATATACGACAGTCTAGACATATTCGGCTACCAACGGCGTCACTGTCCTGCAATCCAGTCGTCCGGTGGACACCCTCACCCAGCTTATGCGGAGCAGTCCGACCGAGCTTCCAGCGCATCGTCAGGGAAGGATGGCAGAACCGTGACCGCGTCGAGACGGCCGGACGTCGCGACCTTCCAGGCCCACCGCGACAACGAAACTTCGATGATCGCAGTCAACGAGTTCCGATGTGCGGTCCCCACGATGTGGTGGTTGTGCCGCGAGCTACGGCGCTCCATGTCGCTGATCCGCTGATGAGGAAGGGCGAATGCTTGGTTGGGCCTGAACTTCTCTTCGTGCCGGGAATGGGGGCGGCCCAGCGAGTGATCGAGGTAGGCGACGAGGGCGCTTACGTCCGCCGGGGTGACAGGGTTCTCGCCGTGATGGCCCGGGGGGAGTGATTGCCGGCGCCGCAGTGACACCGGGGCGCCGGTCGCTACGATTCCGGATCCGACGACCTCCTCCGCCGCCGCGATGTTGCCGCGTGGGTTGCAGACCGCTTCCTCGACGAGTGAGTCGCGGTGCGTACAGGTAGGGATGTGGGTATTTCTACGCGTGTGGTCCGCGTCTCAGTCGTGCACGCTGGCCTGCATGCGTGTCGGACGAGGTCGATCCCGCCGAATCGTCGGCCACCTCCGCGGGCAATGGAGGGTGGTGACCGAGTTCGGTGTCGCTGACCTGGGGCAGCTGCCCATCGCTGCACCGGACTTCCCTCGCCGCGAAATCCGATGGGCCGAACGGCACGGGGCTATGTAGCAGAAAGCGCTCACGAATACGACCGATCCGACGGCGCACGGCCAGCACGCGACATCACCCCACGGCACCTCGATGCAACTCGGCACCGACATCGATAACAAGGACAATGAGCTATTTCCATCACTGCTGGTTGGACGAGAGCGTTGCTCTCTAGCGGTTGGTGCCAGCCACTTTGCCGGGCACCACCTGGGTGGGCCGCAGCGGAATTGCAGGGTGGGATGTCGTGCCGTCGTGATGCCACCGGGACGGCACCGCCGAGTGATTTCGCCCTCGAATTGTAACGAGGCCCAACTTGGATCGACCAGGTCTGGCGTTCGTCCGAGGAGCCCGAATGGCCGACCCGAGGCCGTGCCCATGCGCGGTGACCTAGAATGAATTCCATTCGTTACATCGATGAATCTTCCCTTATGCTCACGAATCTCGCTCATCAGCCACGGACTTCATCCGGATCGGAGTGATCAATGAAAACAAAGGCGGCGGTACTCACGGGCCCGAACAGGCCGTTTGAGATCATGGAGCTCGAGTTGGACGGGCCACGCGCTGGCGAGGTCTTGCTCCGCTATGTCGCATCTGGGCTATGTCACTCGGATCTTCATATGGTCGATGGAAACTCCAACCCGAGATTTCCTCTCGTCCCCGGTCACGAGGGCTCTGCCATCGTCGAAGAAGTCGGCGCCGGGGTCACGCGGGTAGTCCCCGGAGACCACGTGGTATGCAGCTTTGTGCCCAGCTGTGGAGTATGTCGCTATTGCTCGACCGGACATCACAATCTGTGCGACCTCGCGGCCTTCATCCGCGAAGGGTGCATGCCGGACGGGACTTTTCGCTTCCACCGGAATGGCATCGACTATGGTGCCGGTTGCTTCGTCGGAACATTCTCCGAGCGAGCGACCGTTCCACAGCAGTCGGTGGTGAAGATCGACCCCTGGCTGCCACTCGAGGCGGCCGCCTTGGTAGGTTGTGGCGTCGCAACTGGTTGGGGGGGAGCGGTTTACACTGCTGGTGTACGTCCGGGCGACACAGTAGTCGTCTACGGAAGCGGCGGAATCGGGATCAATGCGGTTCAGGGTGCAGCGTACGCCGGAGCGAAGTACGTAGTGGTCGTGGATCCAGTCCAATTCAAGCGAGACACGGCACTGAAAATGGGTGCGACGCATGCCTTCGCCGATTCCGATCAGGCCGCAACAGTGGTGAATGATTTGACGTGGGGTCACGGTGCCGACCACGCTCTGGTTATGGTCGGCACCCCGGATGCAGGTGTCATCAGTGCGGCATTCGACATCGTCGGCAGGAGAGGCACTGTAGTTCTGACGGCGTTGGCACACCCGGACACAATCAACATTCAGCTGTCTGGGTCAATGCTCACACTGTATGAAAAGACCATCAAGGGTAGCGTTTTTGGCTCAGCAAACCCGCAATACGACATCGTCCGGCTGCTGCGCTTGTATGACGCTGGCCAACTCAAGTTGGACGAGTTGGTCACCAACACCTATTCACTCGAACAGATCAACCAGGGCTACCAGGACTTGCGTGACGGAAAGAACATACGTGGAGTCATCCTCCATGACACTGAGTAGCCATCCGATCGATGCACGGAGGTGCCACAACATGTCAGACCTTCCGCGGTTCAGCGTCATAGGCCGTGACCCTGTCCCCTCGTCACACGGCGATAGATGGTTTCCTCTGCAGAATCCAGCGACCGGGGAAGTATGGGCCGAGGCCCTGGAAGCCGAAAAATTAGTAGTAGACCTTGTAGTCGATGGTGCTGTGTACGCCTACCGGTCGGTGTGGCGCAATACTGCGCCAGTCGAACGGGGCCGACTGCTGAGTCATTGGGCGACGCTTCTACTCGAGCATCGCGACGAAATCGCGGAGCTCGAGGCAACCGACGTCGGACATCTCCTACAAGAGTGTCGGGTTGATGTCGAGCGCGGAGCCAAGTGGTTGTCCTTCTATGCTGGTATGGCCGACAAGATCGAGGGTCGTACATATCCTCAAATTCCAGGCCAGCTCGCTTACGAGGCTCGTGAGCCCTTCGGTGTCGTCGCTGGAGTGAACCCGTTCAACGGGAATCCGCTGATGTTTGCGATGAAGGCCGGCCCGGCACTTGCTGCTGGAAACTGTCTGATCTTGAAGGCTCCCGAACTTGCCCCTGCGTCCTCCTTCCGAATCGGAGAACTTGCGCTCGAGGCAGGATTCCCGCCAGGTGTCGTCAATGTCGTGACCGGACGAGGTGAAATCACCGGAAAGTTCCTCAACGAGCATCCAGATGTCACCATGATGGCCTTCACTGGAAGCATTCCGGCGGCCCGATCTGTAATTGCACAATCGGCCAGCACGATTATGCCTCTCATTCTTGAGCTTGGAGGCAAGAGCGCGGTGATCGTACTCGAAGACGCAGACCTTGATGTGGCAGTAAACTCGATCTTGCATTCAAATTTCGTGAAGAGCGGCCAGAGTTGCGTTGCGGGCTCTCGAGTATTCGTGCCTTCGTCGCTCGCAGACCAGTTGCATACGAGATTCGCACAGGTTGCGTCGCGAGTAAGGGTTGGTGATCCGCGCGATTCACGGTCTGATATGGGAGCGCTGATCAGTCGCCAATCACGCGACCGCGTAGAGGGCTTGGTCAGCGAAGCCATCCGGCAGGGAGCTACGTGCTTGCAGGGTGGAAATCCGGCGACAAGCGGCGTCTTGGCGCGCGGGAATTTCTTCGAACCTACAGTATTGGTCGATGTTGAGGACGACAATATTGTTGCTCGGGAAGAGGTCTTCGGACCCGTGATGAGTGTGCTCGAGTACTCTGACGTTGATGAGGTTCTCGCTCGGGCGAACTCACTGCGGGTGGGCCTCAGCGCTCAGATATGGGGTAATGACGCAGCGAAGATTCAGCACTTGGCGGGACGGCTCGAAGCCGGAATGGTGTGGATCAATACATACCGCGCCATAGATCCCACAATCCCCTTCGGCGGATTTAAAGAGAGCGGCTACGGTCAAGAAAATGGTTTCGCTGCGATCGATATGTATACGCGCTCGAAAGCGGTTGTATGGGATCTGACAACAGATCGTCAGCTGCCGTACACCTGATAGCTGGCGTGAGGGCATTGTCAACTTGGTTGTCGGCTGGTTGCGAGCCATAGTCGTCGGGTTCAGGGAAAGGGGGTTGTAGACGCGGAAGCGCTGAAACGTCGATGGATGGGTTCTTTCGGGCTGCGCGCGCACCGCGTGTGTTTCGGCTGAGCTTTCGACGAGACCCCTCCACTAGCACATCGGCCGACGTACCAGGTCGCGTTTGCGTCGCCTCGCCGCTGGGTTCCTCAGATCCAATGCTGCACTGCGGCACCAGTGGTTGAGGAGGTTGAAGAGCGGATCCACCGGTGCGCCATGTCGTAGCAGGGCAGTCGGTCGATTCGGATGATATTCGCCCCAGGTCGGACAGGAGAATGCAGCAGAATGAAACCGGTCGCCGCCCAGTTCGACATCTTGCTGCCCGCGAGAGCATGGAGTTGCCATCGCTTCTGGTTTCAATCGAATACTTCCGAGCCTGCCCGGCCCTATTGATACTGCCAATTCAAATAGTGCGAAGCATCGATTTGAACATCTTGAATCGCATGCGCATGGATTTTCGCCATCCATTCTCATTCTTGACGGCCTCTACCGGATAGGGGCAATATCACCGGAGGCATAGTCGAATATCTGTCACGGATGCGGCGACCTGCCACGTCCAGATACACCCCCGTTCGGTGGCGTCCCGATGCCGATCCTTTGCCGCGAGTTCGTTTCGAAGGCGTGGCGGTGCTCGCCAACGCCCCACCAGTCAGTTTCGTCACCAAGGAGTGCAACAGTCATGAGGGAATCGATATCTCGCACGGGTACACGCGACAGCGGGGAAGTGGTGCGGCCGTGCTGACGCGGGGAGCGGTGCTGCGACAGTCGCCGGGTGAGTACGAGGTCGTGGAGTTGGAGGTGGACGACCCCCGGCACGGAGAAATCCGAGTCAAGATGGTGGCGGGCGGTCTGTGCCACTCGGACGACCACTTCGCGACCGGAGACCAGCAACCGGGGATCCTGCCGTTCGCGGGCGGCCACGAGGGTTCCGGCATCGTCGAAGCAGTCGGACCCGGCACCGCGGGCTTCGCCGAGGGCGACCACGTGGTCTTTTCCTTCCTCCCTGTCTGCGGACGCTGCCGCTGGTGCGCCACCGGGCATCAGAACCTGTGCGATCTCGGCCGATTCCTCGGCACCGGTGCCCGCTTCGACGACCCCACCTCGTTCCGCCTCTCGCTCGACGGCGCACCGGTCGGGCAGCTCGCCGGCCTCGGCACGTTCTGCGAACACGTCACCGTCTCCACCGCCTCGGCGATCAAGATCGATCCGTCGATCCCCCTCGACATTGCCTGCCTCACCGGGTGCGGCGTCGGCACCGGCTGGGGCGCCGCGGTCAACTCCGCGCAGGTGCGGCCCGGACAGGTCGTGATCGTGATGGGCATCGGTGGCATCGGCATCAACGCCGTCCAGGGTGCTGCACACGCCGGGGCGGGCGCCATCATCGCCGTCGACCCGGTCGAGTTCAAACGCGAATCCGCATTGAAACTCGGAGCCACCCACGCTTTCGCCGATATCGAGGAGGCCACCGAGTTTGCGCAGTCGATGACCAACGGGCAAGGTGCGGACTCCTCCATCGTCACCGTCGGCGTCACCACCGGACGGCACATCGGTCAGGCCTTCGGCGCCATCCGCAAGGGCGGGACCTGCGTCGTAGTCGGGCTCGGCGACACCCATGTCAAAGACGGCGACATCAACCTTCACGAGCTGGTCCTTTACCAGAAGCGGCTGCAGGGGTCGTTGTTCGGCGCCAGTTCTCCCACCGCGGACATCCCTGCGCAGCTCGAGATGTACCAGCGCGGGCAACTGCGCCTCGACGAGTTGGCCACCGCCCGCTACACGCTCGACGACATCACCATGGGCTTCGACGACATGAAGGCGGGCCGAAATCTTCGCGGCGTCATCGCCTTCGACTCCTGATCACCTGAGCGAACCGGTCGCCCAGTCGAGTCGGCAGGCGACCGGCCTCCGAAACGAACTTGCGCGGCCGGGTGGCATCAGGTCCACCCGGCCGCCCTACTGATCGGATCAGACTGGAGCGCTCAAGGATTTACGATGGAGAAGTCGCGCGGCAGGCCCACCGATTTGAGTTCGGTGTACGCATCGAATCCCTCGGGCCCCAGTTCCCGGCCGATACCGCTGTTCTTGAACCCGCCGACCGGAGCCGACAGCCCGACCGGGTTGCCGTTGATCTCCACGGTTCCGGTTCGGATCCGTGCAGCCAGGTCCACGGCGTGCTGTACGTCTGCCGTGAAGATCGATCCGTTGAGTCCGTACTGCGAGTCGTTGGCGATCGCAATCGCGTGGTCTTCGTCGTCGTACTCGAGGATCGACAGGACGGGCCCGAAGATCTCCTCGCGGGCGATCTCCATCGAAGACTCGACATTCGTGAAGATGGTCGGTTCGACGAACCACCCCGCATCCAACCCGTGGGGGCGCCCACCGCCGAGCGCGATCCCGGCACCGGACCCGCGTCCCGATCGGATGAGGCCCTCCACGCGTTGGCGTTGCTGGGCTGTCACCAGCGGGCCGAATTCCGTCGATGGGTCGGACGGGTCTCCGACTGGCATCTTCTCGGTCGCCGCCACCAGCGCGTCGATCAGGTCTTTCGCGCGTGTGCGCGAGACGACGACGCGCGTCTTGGAACTGCACACCTGGCCAGTGTTGCGGAAGGCGCCGACGCGGAGAGACTCGACCGTCGCGTCGAGATCGGCGTCGTCGAGGACGATCGCGGCCGACTTTCCACCGAGTTCGAGAGTCACGCGGCGTAGCGCCTCGCCGCACAGGGCTCCGATCCGGCGACCGGCGCCCGTCGACCCGGTGAACGAGACCTTGTCGACCCCGGGATGCGTCACGAGATGCTCGCTGACATCACGGTGTGCTGGAATGACGTTGACGACACCGGCCGGAATCCCGGCTCTGTCGATCAAGTCCGCCAGGAGATACGCGTCCAGTGGGGTTTCGGGGGAGGGTTTGAGCACGACAGTGCAGCCGGTCAACAGTGCAGGCGCGAGCTTCATCATCGTGACCAGGTGAGGGGCATTCCACGGAACGATCGCGGCCACCACACCGACCGGCTCGCGAGTGACTCGGGCGCGTCCGGTCGCGGACTCACGGACGACGTCGAAGGGATACTCGAGCGCGAGATCGATCGAGGCATCCAGGATCAATCGTGGGCGCAACGCCTGAATCGCGTGCGATTGCGTTATCGGGCAACCCATCTCTGCGGTCACCAGCTCTGCCATCACAGTTTCGTTGGCGGCGAGTAGTTCACTCAGGCGCCGCAGGATCTCGACCCGCTCGCCGAGCGTCATCCGCGGCCAGGGGCCCTGATCGAAGGCCCTGCGCGCGGCGGCTACCGCGTCGTCGACGTCTGCATTCGCGGCCGCCGGTACCCGAGCGATCTCCTGTTCGGTGAACGGCGACACGACGGAGATCACCTCATCCGTCGACGGCACCACCCACTTACCGTCGATGTACAGCCGGTTGTAGTTTCCTTGCCACTTCATGTCTTCACTCCCATAACTCGGGCTGATCCACTTGAGAATTCGCGAATCGCCAATCTGGCCAGAACGAATTGACTTGATTTACCTTTCCGCGCGCGGCATTCTCCCATCGTCGGCGCATGAACATCGCGAATTACATGCTGATACTCCGGAATCAGCGTCACTGCTGGCGTGAGCGCATCTGACGATTCGGTGGAAACGCAAATTCCTCGCGGGCGCGTTGCACGTCTTTCGTGGTCGAAGCCCGATGGAATTATGCGGAAATTGGAGTGGCGGTCACCCATACTGGACGAGGCAGAAGTCCCCGTGGCAGCAGTTCTGTGAGGCACACTACTGAAGTGCAGTCGAGCCTATTTCGCCCAAGGACGTGCGCGCAAGTCCTGCAGCGAGCTACTCCAGGAGCGTGGGATGGTCCTTCCTCTCACTCGAATGGCTTGGTGACGGTCAGGTCGGTTCGGGTAGGACCTTGAGGCGATCCAGTGCGGCGATGATCGCTCGTGCTTTAGGGGCTCGATCAGCGAGTCTGAGCTGGATGCGGCGGCGGGCGCACGATCCGACCGGCAACCGAGAGGATACGCAGCCGCAGCCTTTGGGTTCCTAGCGTCGAGCGGGTTCGATGTTGAAGGCGACCATCTGGGGCGACGAGATCGCAGGCGAGCTGCACGAGGGCCGGCCCAATCCGGTTCTGGTCGAAGCGTGCAGCGGTGCTTTTCGCGGACCGGGTGCGGTCTTCGCACCGGGCTCGACGTCGGTAGCAGTTTCAGATCGAGCAGCTCACCGCGGCGGGTCTTGGTGACAAACGCGGTCAGACGTAGCCCGTCGTGGTCGGTGAACCGCAGCTGCGCGCCCTGATGTGGTCTTTCCTTCCGCACAAGCACCCGAACTCCCCGCAGGTCAGTGCTGTCGATGCGGCGTCGTGGCCCGCGGATGGCGTCGTGAGTTTTGTTTCGAGCACGGTTGAGGATGATGCCGGCGACGAGCACGGCGTGCGCGCAGCCATACGCACCGCGACCGCGTTATGGCTTGTAAGACCGCGACATTTGGGCGCCGGTGATGCCGGTGCGGCGCGCAAGACAAGCACTACATCGCCCCGTCTCGGCGAACGCGTCGACGAGCGAAAACTGAACCATTGAAAATGGAGAGAATTCCGCTGACGTTATGCCCCGATGTAGCTCCTCGGCGGACGGGATCGTACTGCCTCGCTGTCGTGCTATCACGCGATACCGCAACCGCGGCAAGCCGATCAACCTTTTGACCATGGCGAACCCGGCTGGCGACGGCAGACTGCGGAGAGCCCGCTGCATCGAACATGTTCCGTAAGTGAGTGGGGGCGGCCTGATGAAGGCGGACCGGCGGGAACGCCGGCGCGGCCAGGCCGATTGCAACCAACCTGATGGCTGGATACACCCAGACGAGTTGGTCGCGGTGCGCACAGGTATGGATACGGGTATTTATACGCGTGTGATGCGAATCTCACCCGTGCAGGCTGGCTTGTGTGCAGATCGACAAGCGCGAACACCCGCGAGTCGCGGGCCGGCTCCGAGGACAACCGACCTTCCCGCAGGTCGATATCGTCACCGCAGTGATCGAGTTCGGCATGGCTGACATTTAGGGCGGCTTGCGTTTGCTGTACCAAACTCCATCTCAGAAGCACCCGGTGGATCGAACGATGCGCGCAGCCTGCGTAGTCGGAAAGCAGTGCACACGACCAATACGCCGGTGGCTCCAAGCACGCATGCTGCGTCGCTCCGCAGCACCCTCGATGCAACTCAGTACTAAAGGATCCCAAGGACAATGAGCTACTCCGTAGGTACAGATACCGGTGGCACGTTCACCGATACAGTTCTGATCAACGATGCGGGCGCGGTCACGATCGGCAAGCGCCCGTCGACGCCCCCCGAGTTCGTGGACGGGGTTATCGACAGCGTCGGTGACGCCACCGCGAAGCTCGACAAGCAGGGCCGCTTGCTGGCCGACGTCGATGCGTTCCTCTACGGCACGACGATTGTCGTCAACGCCATCGCCACCCGGAAGGCAGGCGAAGCAGGCATTCTCACGACACAGGGATTCGCACGCACGCTGTCCATGGCCCGAGCCACCAGCCGCACCAACGGTTTCTCAGCCGAAGGCCTCCGGCACTACGCCAAACGCCGCAAGCCCGATCTACTCGTGCCCAGTAGTCGCAAGTTCATCGGTGAGGTCCGCGAACGGATCGACTGGAAGGGACACGTTCTGGCCCCGCTGGACGAGAACTCCGTCCGCTCCGAGATCACCCGGCTGCTCGACCTCGGCATGGAATCGCTGGCGGTATGTCTGCTGTGGTCATTTCGCAACGACGTCCACGAACGCCGAATCCGCGACATCGCCCATGAGATGGCGCCCGACGTGCCGGTCACCTTGTCCAGCGAAATCGCCCCGAAGCTGGGGGAATACCAGCGGATGACCACCACGGCCTACAACGCCGCGATGGCGCCGGTGGCGACCGCACATCTGACGGACCTGAACGATCGCCTCGTGGACTCGGGACTCGAGGATGGTCAGTTGCTGGTGATGCAGGGCAACGGCGGCCTCGACCGAGCTGCGCAAGCCACGAACCGGCCGGTGAACCTGATCGGATCGGGACCCGCAGGAGGAGTACTCGGAGCGAAGATCCTGTCCGAGGCGATGGGTCTCCCCAACGTCATCTGCACGGACGTGGGCGGGACGACGTTCGACCTCGGCCTGCTCGTGGACCACACGCCCGTGTTGACCCCCACCGCCGTCGTCCACCAGCACGAGCTGTATCTGCCCGTGGTCGATGTGGTTTCGATCGGTGCAGGCGGTGGCAGCATCGCCCGGGTCGACCCGGTGACCGGCCTGCTCAGCGTCGGACCCGACAGCGCGGGCGCGCGGCCGGGTCCGGTCTGCTACGGCAACGGCGGCACCGAACCGACTGTCACCGACGCCGACGCGGTCCTCGGGTTCATCGACCCCGACTACTTCCTCGGAGGCAGCATCCGGCTGGATGTCGAGGCTGCACGGCTGGCGATCAAGGAGAACATCGCCGATCCGCTGGGAATGGGTGCCGAGGAGGCCGCCGCTGCGATCGTCGAGATCGCCGACAATCACATGGCCGATCTCGTGCGGCAGATGACCGTGGAGCGCGGACATGATCCACGCGAGTTCAGCGTTTTCCTCTACGGCGGTGGCGGGCCATTGCACGGCACCTCGTACGCAGCGAAGCTCGGCGCACGGTCGATGGTGGTGCCCGGCGGCGAACTTGCCTCGGTCTTCTCCGCCTGGGGGATCGCCAACGCCGACATTCACCACACCCATGAGCAGTCCAGCCCGCAACGGGCACCCTTCGATCCTGTCGCCACGGCCGCAGTGTTCGCCGAACTCGAACAGCAGGCCGACAACCAACTTTCGCTGGATGGGGTGGCCGAGGCCGACCGCGTGTTCGAGCGTTTCGGTGAGCTGCGCTATGTGATGCAGACCAATGAGGTCGTGGTGCCGATCCCGCCGGGTCCGATCAGCGACGTAACCGTCGCGCAGATCGTCGACGCGTTCGAAGCGCGGTACGAGCAGCTGTTCGGCAAGGGAAGCGGGTTCAGCGCCGCGGGGATCGAGTGGATCAACTTCCGCGTGCAGGCCTACGGCCGGCGACGCAAAGCAGCCCTGCACAAGCAGACAGTTCACGAGGACCATCGTCCGGAACCGGCCGGGGCAAGACCGATCTACTGGTACGAGGAGCAGGGAACCGTCACCACCCCGATCTATCGCGCCGACGGGCTACGCGCCGGTTCACAGATCGAGGGCCCCGCCGTCGTCGAACTACCCACCACCACATGCGCTGTCCATCCGCGCCAACGGCTCGTCGTCGACGAGTACGGCAACTACCTCATCTCCAATTCCTGAGCGACGAGGAAGAACCATGACCACGACCATCCCCGGCGCGGACAAATTCCAGTCCACCGCCAAACTCGCCACCGACCTCACGATCGACGCCAGCCTGCGCTTGTACACCCCGTCGGACGACACCCCGGTCGACCCGGTCACCTACGCGGTGATCTCGCACAAGCTCACACAGATCAACGACGAGGCCGCGACAACGATACGCAAGGTTTCCGGATCGCCTGTCGCCAACGAAGCCGCCGACTTCAACACCGTCTTGGGTGATCCCCAAGGAGACTTGTTCGCCCTGGGCTCCTACATCAGCATGCACGGCACCGTCGTGCAGCGGCTGATCCAATGGACCCTAGAACACCGCAGTAAGAATCCCGGAATCCGGGAGGGCGACGCGTTTCTCGTCAACGATCCGTGGGTAGGCGCAGCACACCAGAGCGACACCGCTATCCTTCGCCCGATCTTCGTCGACGGGAAACTGTTCGCCTGGGTCGGCGCGACGCTGCACTTCCTCGACCTCGGTGGGCGCTACCCGTCCAGCCTGATCCCGGACGCAGAGGATGTGTTCACCGAGAGCCTCCCGATCCCGCCGGTGAAAATCGTCGAAAACGGCGAAATCCGGGAAGACATCGAAGACATGTTCCTGCGCCGGAGCCGGCTGCCGTTGTCGGCCGCGCTCGACCTGCGATCACTATTGGCGGCGACCACCGTTGCCGAACAACGGATCCACGACGTCGTCGCCACCTATGGGGGCGACACGGTGGCCCAGGTGATCCAGCAGATACTCGACTCCACCGAGTCGCGATTCCGGCACCGTCTCCATGAGCTACCGAACGGGACGTGGCGACATATGGTGCTGTGGGACAGCGCCGGCGTCGGTGACCGGTCGGTCTACCAAATCCCGGTCACCATGCACAAGCAAGACGATCGCCTAGTCTTCGATCTCCGCGAGGTCGCCGAGCAGAGTGGTGCGATCAACAGCACCCGCACCCTCACCGAGGCGTCCATCATGAGCGCGGTCCTGCCGCTGCTGTGTCCCGACCTACCGTGGGCGCCCGGCGCGATCCTGCGCGCCGTCGAGTTCCGGTTCACACAGGGGACCATCCTCGCCGCGGAGTTCCCGGCATCGGTGGGTGGTGGTACCACCCAAGCTGCCTGGAGCGCCGTCAATGCGGCCACAGCGTTGATCTCCAAGATGCTGACGGCCTGCCCACAGTACAAGGAGAATCTCCTCGCCGTCTCCACGCCGGCATGGATCTTTCAGCTGATCGGCGGATTGAACAAGGACGGCAGCCCGACGCTCGCACTGTCCCTCGACCAGGCGGCGGGTGGTATCGGAGCGCGCGCCTGGGCCGATGGCGACGACGTCGCGGGAATGATGCTCAGCCCTTCGTGCGAGATCGCGAACGTGGAAACGCAGGAGTGGCACGAACCGCTGCTGTGGCTGTATCGCGACGAGTTGCCCGACAGTGGCGGGCCGGGCCGATTCCGCGGCGGCAACGGCGGCCGTTCCGCGATCATGGCGTACGACACCGCCGCACCGCTGTTCAACATGTGCTACACATCCGGCGTCGCCGCACCCTCAGGCGCAGGCCTGTGTGGTGGCTGGCCATCCAAAACGGGGTACTACAAACTCGCCCGCGACACCGACATCTGGCAGCGGTACGCGTCGTCCGACATCCCTCGCAGCGAGCACGACATCAGCGATGACCTCGAATGGCCACCGTCGCAAGGCGGAATGCTGCCCATCGGACTCGACGACGTGCTCGCGATCGGATGGTTCGGCGGCGGCGGCTTCGGCGACCCCCTCGAACGAGACCTCGATGCGGTGGACCGCGACCTGCAGGAAGGCGCGATCACCGAGCAGCACGCACGGGATGCGTACGGCGCCGTCCTCACCGGCGGCGTCGTGGATGTCGACGCGACCGAACGGCGTCGCGCCGAACTGCGCGGTGCACGAATCGGGTCCGGACCGAAGCCGGCGCCCACCCCACCACAGCTGCAGGCCGGACACCGCTGGCTGGACGAGAACATCGCCCTCGACCCGGTCGGCGCCAGCCACTGCGCCCGCTGCGGACACCACCTGGGAGGGCCGCAGCAGAACTACAAATTGGGATGTCATGCCATCGAGACGCCTCTCGGAGACACCGACCGAGTCTGGATCTCGCCCTCGAATTACGTCGACGCCACCGACATCGTGTTCCGCCAGTACGTCTGCCCTGGCTGCGCGACTCTCCTTGAGACGGACATCACCCTCGCCGGCATCGCGCCGATCCACGACAAGGAGCTGACACAGTGACCACATGCGAGCACGACGCAGGCCACGACGCCAGGTCGGTGCGGCCGTGCTGACGCGAGGTGCAGTGTTGCAGGGGGTTCCGGGCAACTACGAGGTGGTCGAGCTGGAGCTGGACGATCCCCGACCGGGTGAGATCCAGGTGAAGATGGTGGCGAGCGGTTTGTGTCACTCCGACGACCACTTCGCTACCGGCGATCAGCAGGCCCCGATCCTGCCTTTCGCGGGTGGGCACGAGGGTGCCGGCATCGTGGCAGCCGTCGGTCCCCAGACCACAGGGTTCGCAGAGGGCGACCACGTCGTCTTCTCCTTCTTGCCGGTCTGCGGCCGGTGCTGGTTCTGTTCGCACGACATGCAGAACCTGTGCGATCTCGGAGCATCCATCGGCACGGGCGCCCGTTTCGACGACCCGACGTCGTTCCGGCTGTCCCTCGACGGCCGGCCGGTCGGGCAGATGGCGGGCCTGTCGACCTTCTGCGAGTACACGACCGTGGCGACGAAGTCCGCGATCAAAATCGACCCGTCGATCCCACTGGAGGTTGCGTGCCTCACCGGTTGCGGCGTCGGAACGGGTTGGGGTGCGGCGGTGAACTCGGCTCAGGTGCGGCCCGGGCAGATCGTCATCGTGATGGGCGTCGGCGGAATAGGGATCAACGCGGTGCAAGGCGCCGCTCACGCCGGAGCCGACGTGGTGATCGCTGTCGACCCGGTGCAGTTCAAACGCGAGTCGGCGATGAAACTGGGGGCCACCCACGCTGTGTCGGACATCGGGGAAGCCACCGAGCTGGCACGCTCGATGTCCAACGGGCAGGGCGCCGACGCGTCGATCGTCACCGTCGGAGTTGTCAAGAGCAAGCACGTAGGTGAAGGCCTGGCGGCCATCCGCAAGGGTGGCGTCTGCGTCCTGACCGGTCTGGGGGACACCTTCGTGCGCGACGGCGACATCAACCTCCACGAGCTCACGCTGTACCAGAAGCGTTTGCAGGGTTCCCTTTTCGGTGCCAGCGCACCCATCGCCGACATTCCGGCACAGCTGGAGATGTATCGCAGGGGGACGCTCGCGCTGGACGAGTTGATCACCACCCGTTACACCCTGGACGACATCGCGAAGGGCTACGACGATATGCGGGCAGGCCACAACCTACGCGGCGTCATCATCCACACTCCCTAATTGCTCACGCGACAGCAGCAACTGATACGGGGTTCACGTCGTCCACCGGCATCGGGTCGCTTTTGCCCGAACGGATCACGAGCAAAAGTGGGTTCTGGTGGGAATCCTCGGCAAGCCTGCCATCGTCGCCGTGCATGACCACCCGGCGAACCCTCGACTGCGCGAGTTCAGTTGCTCTGCGGGGCGCGGATACCACAACGCACGCCTCGGACGGTGCGCCTCGCACACGGTGCATCCATCCATCAGAAAACACCAGAGCTATCAAACAGAAAAACAATCCCTACGCGCTCTCCAGCGGCACGCGGACATGACCCGGATCAATCCGTTCCCATGAGGCGCCCTTTCCAGGCGTTCGACACGAAGGAGACGAAGATTATTACCACGGTTCATGACTGCCATTTCATCGGCGGCAAATTTCAATCGTCGAAGTCATCCGATCGAATACCTGTTGTGAACCCCGCAACCGAGGAGGAATTTGCTTCAATAGCCAATGGGAGCGGCGAAGACATTGGTCGCGCTGTCGACGCTGCCGTCGACGCGGCGAGCGGTTGGGCACACACTGCCCCGGCCGATCGGGCGAACCACCTGCGTTGGCTGGCAGATGCGTTCGAGAGCCGGATCGACGAAATCTCGACGTTGGTGACGCGGCAGAACGGCACACCCATCAGTGTGTCGCGAGCGATGCAAAGCCAGGTTCCGGTCTACTACCGGTACTTCGCCTCGCTGGCCGACGAGTTGGTGGTCGAGAAGCATCTGCAGACATCTGTCGGGGATGCGCTGGTACGAAAAGAGCCGGTCGGTGTCGTCGGTGCGATCACGCCGTGGAACGGCCCGCAGCCTCTGCTTGCCTGGAAGATTGGTCCCGCGCTTGCTGCCGGCTGCACGACGGTGGTGAAACCTTCGCCGGAGACATCACTCGATGCCTTCCTTTTCGCCGAGTTGCTCTCGGAAGCAGGCATTCCCGACGGAGTCGTAAACGTAGTCACCGGTGGGCGCGACACCGGTTCGACGCTCGTCGGTCATCCACTTATCCGCAAGATCGCCTTCACCGGATCGACCGCCGCGGGAAAGGCAATCGCGGCGGCGTGCGCCGCCGACCTGAAACGCGTGACGCTCGAACTGGGTGGGAAGTCGGCCGCGATCCTGCTGGACGACGTGAACCTCGATGCGTTCAGCTCGTTCGTGGCGTCGGCGTGTGCACCGAACACGGGTCAAACCTGTCGTGCGCTCACCCGAGTATTGGCTCCTCGTTCGCGTTATGACGAAATCGTCGACATGGTGAGCGCCACACTGAGCAAAATCCCGCTCGGCGACCCGACCGATCCCGGCGTGTCTTTCGGGCCGCTGGTCAGCGCACGGCAGCGGCAGATCGTCGAATCCTATATCGCACTCGGCAGGCAGGAAGGCGCAAAAGTGGCTGTCGGCGGCGGCCGGCCGGCCGGCCACGACCGCGGATACTATGTCGAGCCGACCGTCTTCAGGGACGTAACGAACGACATGCGCATCGCTCGCGAAGAGGTGTTTGGTCCAGTGATCGTGGTGATCCCCTACGACAGTGAGGATGACGCCATCGACATCGCCAACGACTCGGAGTTCGGGCTCGGAGGGGGCGTGTTCTCGCCCGACAAGCAGCGTGCGACTGACGTCGCACGACGGATCGTCACCGGGACCGTCGGTGTCAACACGGCCTCGTTCCCGGTCGAGGCACCGTTCGGTGGGGTGAAGCAAAGCGGGCTGGGCCGCGAGCTCGGACCGGGAAGCCTCGACGCCTATCTCGAGCCTAAGACGATTTATCGAGGCACCTGAGACTCCTGTATCTCAGACTCACGGGTTGCACCCGAGGCACATTCCCGAGAGCGTTACTGCCGAACCGTGACGCTGAAACATGCCTATGCTCTGGCATATTCTTGCGGAGTCACTCCGCCTCTGCTTCCGAGGCATTGTTCCCAGCATGCGGTGATCAAAGTCCACGACCACCTGATGCCTCCTCCAGGATTGGCTGTCCCGACTATTGGATGTGTGAATTCCCATGAACTCTCGTGAGTATGGCCAGTGGCGCCAAAGGCGCCGGGCCGCCTGGATCGAAGCCAACCGCAAACGCAATCATCCTGACACCGAGGCGGACCGCCTCATTGAATTCGCCAGCAAGTGGGCACCATTCGGGGGTGCCACCGAGGAGGAAGTCCTGGTGCACTTCGGAATGACAATGCTCCGCTTCATCGAGCGATTGTGGCAGGTCATCCCTGAATCGAACTGTGTCCAAGACGAGATACGCATTCTAGCGAGCGTATACCCGCAACCCCACCGAGTCGGTGGCACGCACGTCATTGGGCATGACCGGATCTTCTAGGTTTCGTGACAAACTTCCTGGCAAACTACTTGCCCCGCGGCGCACCGGTGGCATAGATGTCGAGGATCACCTGATCCTTCGGGCGCTTCGCGGGTCTGTTCACGCGACAT
The DNA here is from genome assembly GCF_001583455.1 of Rhodococcus sp. LB1. Taxonomy (NCBI): domain Bacteria; kingdom Bacillati; phylum Actinomycetota; class Actinomycetes; order Mycobacteriales; family Nocardiaceae; genus Rhodococcus; species Rhodococcus sp. LB1. Next base: position 23,810 of record NZ_LTCZ01000084.1, read on the forward strand.
CAAGAACTCCGGATGACAATCCCGGGGCCCGCACTGGCCGATCATGTTTCCGGTAACACATCGAGCACCAAGTGCTGAATTGCATTGCTAAAGAGCATAGTCCGTCTCAGGCGTTCCTGTGACGATCTGATCAAGAATAGGGACCTTCATGCAACCGTCCATCCAAAAAAGAAGCTGCCTAGTCGTCCTCGGGTTGTGCTTCGTCACGCTCATCGCAGACGGCTTCGACCTGATCATTTACGGCGCGACTTTGCCCTCACTGATGACTCAATGGAAGCTAGAGAAATCCGCGCTGGCTGATGTCCACAGCCTGACGCTGCTTGGCCTAATGGTTGGCTTCCTAATCGCTGGGCCCCTCGCCGACCGCTTCGGCCGTCGCATCATTCTACTGGGCGGCTGTACGTGGTTCTCGATCGCGTGCACGCTCTGTGCGTTCGCTCCGAGCTTCCAAATGTTCGGCGTCGCCCGGGTGATTGCTGGCATCGGCCTGGGAAGTGTGGTCCCTTCGGCAGTAGCCCTTACAGCTGAGTACGCGCCACGCGCACGCAGACAGCTGTACAACGGCATCATGCTGGTGGGTTACTCCGTAGGCGGGATTCTGGCTTCCATCGTCGCGCTGATCGTCCTACCTCGTGCTGACGTGGTCGCCGCGGCGATCCCACCAGACGAGAGCTGGCGTATTTTGTACGGATTTGCAGCACTGTTTCTCGTTGCCCTGCCTATCATGTACTTCAAGCTTCCCGAATCCGCCAGCTACCTGCACTTCCAAGGCCGCACCGAGGAAGCAGAGATTCTCGCCAATCAATTTGGCCTGGACTTCGATGAAATCAAGGCCGAGAAGACCGCCCACGATGCTCTGAACTCGGGGGGCGGTTACCGTCTGGTGCTGTCGCCTCGCTTCCGGCTCGCCACAGCCGTCTTCATCCTGATCATGGCGTGCACCCAGATCCTGAATTATGGCCCCAACACATGGTTGCCAAGTATGACCAAGGAGATGGGTTTCGGCGGCGTTCAAGGCACGATGGCGCTAATGATGCTGCAGATCGGCGCCGTGATCGGCACCATCGTTGGTGCGATTCTCGTCGACCGTGGCGGCGCCACCAAGGTTATCGTTCCGTATTTTTTCATCGGTGCCATATCGCTGTTGACCTTGGCGTTCGGTGCCGACATTGGTGCGGTGGGAATCTTCGTCGCGTCACTCTTTACCGGTGTGGGAACCTTCGGAACCGGTGCGCTGATGTACGGTGTCGTAGCTGCGCACTACCCCACTGTCTGCCGGAGCTCTGCGATAGGCCTGATCCTGGGGATTGGCCGTTTCGGCGCGATTCTCGGGCCGCAGATCGGCGTCATCTTCGGCAGCCCGCGCGCAGGTCTCCTCGCCTTCATGGTGCCGGCTCTACTTGGCGCGGCTCTGTTCGCATTCCTCAGCGTGATCACTCGCCCCGACTCTCGCGCTCAGAACGGAGTGGGGGGTGAACTCGCAGTCCGGTACTGATCGGACAACGATGTTCATGGACCGCAGGTCGAAATCTGGACTGTCGGGACAGGCGCCTCAGATAGAGTCGTCGGATTGTTGTGAGGTGCCCATCGACCGCAAGTTTAGGAGGCCCCAGATCGAGCGCCGTACCTGATAGGGAGTCGGTGCCGTCGGCAAAAGCAGAATCTGTTGGCCACCCATGCAATAGGGGATTGGTAGAGTTGATGTGAGTTCAAAGCCGATCTGTCCCACTGGGGACACCGACGTCCGCGATGGCGACATCAACCTCCGTGAGCTCACCTCTACCAGAAGCGATTGCAGGGTTCCCTTTTCGGTGCCGGGGCACCCTCGCGGACATTCCGGCGCAGCTGGAGATGCATCGCGAGGGCACGCTCTAGCTCGATGCGCTCGGGGATCACGAGTGAAGCCATGCGCCCGTGAAGCAACCAGAAGGCCCGCAATCGCGGATGATCGCCAGCGAACCGTGAGAAGGGGTGCGTTATCGGGAGGAATCGGTGTACGACTCTCCGGCGGTATGCCGACAAGACCCCGATGCATGTGTACCAATCGAGATGCTCCCTCGGGCTCTCGGCACGAATGAGCCGGTGAGAATCGGGTGTTCACAGGTCGATTGGGTGGCAGCCGAGACTACGTGCTCCCGGGAATCTGAATCGATTGGGGCCTGACGGATCGGTCCGCGGTCGAATCCATCACGCGATATTCCGGCTGTAGTCCACTTCTGCCGCAGGGTGACAGCCGTTGTTCCACAGACCGCGTCGATCGAGTTCCGCGATCATGTGATCGGCTCGGGCCAAGGTGTGGGTCTCCATGAGCGTCTTGGCAAGAGCGGCGTCGCGCTTGTGAAGAGCGTCAAGAAGACGCGTCTCGTGTGTGGTCGACTGGTGGGTATCGGGTCTGGCGTCGAAGAAGTTCGGCAGGTTCGCAGCGACGGAGTCCAGTAGGCGAGCAATCCGGGGTGAGCCGGCAGTCACGATGATTTTCCGATGGAAGTCGTGCCTGAGTGCAGCGATATCGTCGACTCCACCCCGGGAGATCGCTTTCTGATGGTCGTGAAGAATCGTCTCGAGCTCATCGATGGCGGTGGGGGTGATGTTCTCGGCAGCGCGCGAGGCGAGTTCACCCGCGAGCCTCGCGTGTGCCCAGAAGAGGTCGCGCACATCTTGTTCGGTAAAGGGAGCAACGACATAGCCCCGGCGAGGGGCGGCTTCGACGAAGCCCTCACTGTGGAGTTTGAGAAGCCCCTCTCGGACAGGCGTGGTGCTGACGCCGACGGCCTCCGCGATCCGCTCGATGCGTAGGAACTGACCTGTTCGCACTGTCCCGGAAAGGATCATGTGGCGTACATAAGTGGCCACTTCGTCGGGAAGTTGCTGGCGTTCGAATGCGGGATGCTCGGGCATGGGCAGTGGCACCCTTCTGGTAGTTGAAATCGGATACGTGCGGGCACCTGTGTGAGTTAGCAAAGGTGGTCGTGTGGCGTTGTCCAGCGCGGATCGGGCGACTATTGGTTCTTCGCCCGTGCCGGCATTAGCGAGGGCGACCACCTCGCACAGAACCACTCGTCTTATTCGAGTGGATTCCTTATCTGGCGCGAGCGGCGCTATGGTGCAGGCCGTCCGCACCGGCAGCGATCACGTTCTCTGCCCACCTTCGCGATGCGCGGGTACGAAGCGGTCTCATGGTGTCCCTACGTGTGTGAAAGCCATTGTCATAACTGATGATTACGAACGAACACCGATGTCGCGGTGTGCTGTGCTTGCGAACTCCGTCCGGATGGCCTCGGTGTCTGCGCCCAACTCGGGGACGCTGCCCGATGCGGCGGTCCATTCCTGTGCGAGGGCGGGGGGAACGAGCGCGGGGACCGGGCCGACCGGGGTGTCGATGTCCCGCCACCGTCCGCGGGCAGCTAGTTGCGGATGGTCGGCGAGGCCGCGGACCCCGTTGAGCCGGGCGTTGCCGATCCCGGCCGCGTCGGCGGCCTGTTGGATCTCGGCCAGACTTCGCTGCGCACACCAGGCCGAGACGATCTCGTCGAGCTCTCCACGTAGCCGGACCCGATCCTCGTTGCGGGCGTATCGCGGATCGTCGGCAAGATCCGGGCGCTGGAGGAGGTCAGCGGCCAGGCGCCGCCATTCCCGGTCGCTGGTGGTGCCGAGCACGGCGGTCCGATCGTCGATGGTCGGATAGGCGCCGTAGGGTGCGACCATCGGTGATCCCATACCGACTGGCTCGGGTTCGACACCGCCGTGGATGACCTGGTTGAGGGCGAAGCCCATCATCTCGGCGACCACGTCCAGCATCGCGATCGGGATCACCGCGCCGCGCCCGGTCTGCTCCCGCTCGTAGAGGGCGGCGAGCACCGCCGAGTACGCATACAGTGCCGTTCCGATGTCGGCGATCGGAATGCCCGGTTTCGACGGGTGTCCGGGCAGGCCGGTGATGGTGCAGGACCCGGCCTCGGCCTGAATGAGCAGGTCGTAGGCCCGTTTGTGATCGAGCGGCCCACCGCGCCCGTACCCGGAGATGTCGACGATGATCAACCGCGGATACCGCTGGGCCAGTTCGTCCACCCCGAGACCGAGCCGGTCCAACGCACCGGGTGCGAGGTTGCTGACGATCACATCGGCACTTCCCAGCAGGTTGTGCAGCAGGTCGTGGTCGGCGGGCGCATTCAGGTCCAGCGCTGCCGATTCCTTGCCGTGGTTGAGCCACACGAAGTGAGCGGCCAACCCGCGCACGGTCCGGTCGTAGTGGCGGGTCGAGTCTCCGAAGCCGGGTTGCTCGATCTTGATGACCCGGGCGCCGAGGTCCGCGAGGTGCCGGGTGCACAGCGGTGCGGCGATGGCCTGCTCGAGGCCCAGGACGGTCACCCCCTCCAACGGCCGGCTCATGCGAACCTCGGCTCACGCTTGTCGCGGTGCGAAGCAACACCTTCGGCGACGTCCGGACCGCCGAACCCGTAGAACTCGAAACCGAGGGAGGCGTCGAAGATCGGCATCGCCTGCCGGTACCAGTTGTTCAGCGCGTGCTTGGTGAACCGCAGTGCGCTGCGGGATCCGCGGGCGAGGTTCTCGGCGATCTCCAGGGCGCGGTCCTGCACTGTGTCGTCGTCCACACACACCGACACCATCCCGATCCGTTCGGCCTCCTCACCGGTGAGCACGTCGTTGGTGAGCAGGTGATACTTGGCCTTGGCCATCCCGCAGAGCAGTGGCCAGGCGATCGCGGCGTGATCGCCAGCGGCCACCCCGATCCGCACGTGGCCGTCGACGATCTTCGCGCGTCGACCGGCCACGGACACGTCCGCCAGTAGAGCGGCGACAAGTCCGGCACCGACCGCGGGGCCGTTGATTGCGGAGACGATCGGTGCCGGGCATTCGATGATGTTGCGGACCAGGTCGCGCGCCTCGTGCATGACGCGGGTGCGGGTGTCCCAGTCCTTCACCATCGCGTCGATGAGGTCGAAGCTGCCGCCGGCTGAGAAGGCGCGGTCGCCGGCGCCGCGGATCAGTACCGCTCGTACCGATTCGTCCCGGGCGATCGCCGCCCACACATCGGCCAACTCCCGGTGCATGTCCGCCCCGACCGCGTGCAGGTCGGGCCCGTCGAGCACGATCCGCAGCAGTCCGTCCGACGGCCGGTCGATGGCCAGCGTCGGGAACTCGTCATACGTCTTCACTGGTGTACCTCTAGTTTTCTCGGTAACGTTGTTCGGCTGAAGCCCGGACGCCGCCCAGGCGCGGCTCGGTTCGACCGCCGGGTTATGTTTGCGCAGTGCGGCTTCGGCTCTCCTAGCGAACCCCGCACAGGCCTGATAGGCGCGTCGCTGTTGTGGAATGCCGTCGGCCACGGTTGGCGGTCCGTGGCCGACGGCCATGCCCGTGGCCCCCTGTGATCAGCAGGACCCCGGGGGTCGGGGAGGATCAGTACAGCGGCACAGTCCAGCACCGTTTTGCAGGGCCCGCGCCTCTTGCCAGGAACACGTGGAACGTAGATCCCAGTGCGCGGGTTGCTCGTCTCACGAGCTTGATGTTGCTTCTGCTGGTCTGACTCATTGCTGGTCTCTCGACGGGGCGGAGGAAGAGGGGATGTCTTCGAGCGGTGTTGCCGGGTCGAGTGACGACATGTCTCCGACCGGGTCCCCGAGGAACCGTGACCGGATGGCGCGGCGCATGATCTTGCCGTTCTTCGTTTTCGGCAGAGTCGCGACCGTATGGACGGTCGGGGCGAAGGATTTGCCGGCGTTCCGCAGCGCTGTTTCCTGCAGGTCATCCGGATCGGCGTCCTCATTGTTGCGGAGGACGACGAACGCGACGGCGCGCTGACCACGCAGTTCGTCGGGTACTCCGATGATGGCAACTTCCGCGATGCGGGGATCCCGCAGGAGCGCCGCCTCGATCTCCGCCGGGCCGACGCGCCGGCCAGAGAGTTTGATCGTGTCGTCGGAACGGCCATGGATCCGCCACACCCCGTGCGCGTCGACGCTGGCGAGATCTCCGTGAACCCACACGTCGTCCCAACGCTTCCAATAGGTTTCGAGGTACCGGTCGCGGTCGTTCCAGAATGCGTGGGTCATACCCGGGAACGTGTTGCGGACGGCGAGCTCCCCCACATCGTCGACGAGGGGTGCACCATCCTCGCCCAGGACGGCCGCGACGACGCCGGGCAGCGCCCCGTTGAACGCGGCGGCGGCAGTGGGCAGGAACGGGTACCCGATGAGGATGCCGCCGCCGACTTCGGTTCCGCCGCTGTAGTTGATGATGGGCCGGCGCGACTGCCCGACCTCCTGGAACAGCCACCACCAAGTCGGCTCGTCCCACGCCTCACCGGTGGAGACGAACGAGCGCAGCGTGGGCATCTCGCGCACCGATCCGTCCCCGCCCGCCATCAGCGCCCGGGCCGCCGTCGGCGCGATGCCCTGCACGGTGACACCGTTGCGTTCGACGATCTCCCACATCCGGTCCGCGGTCGGATAGGTGGGCAGACCCTCGACCATCACGATGGTGGCACCGAGTTGCAGCGGCCCGGTCATCAACAGCGGTCCCACCAGCCAGCCGAGATCGGTGATCCAGGAGACCACATCGTCGGCGTGGACGTCGAAGCCGTACGCGAAGTCCACCGCAGCTTTCACCCCGAAACCGCCGTGCGAGTGCACGATGCCTTTCGGTCGGCCCGTGGTGCCGGACGTGTAGACGATGGTGAGCGGGTCGTTCGCCTCGGTCGCCGCCGTCGCCACCGGCGCCGGATTCGGGTCCAGGTCGTCGAAGTAGACGTCGCGTCCTGCGCGCATCGCAACATCACTGCCGAGGTGACGGAGGACGACGACATTGCGAATGGACGGGACCGATTCGAGTGCCTGGTCCGCGGTCTCCTTCATCGGCACCGCCTTGCCGCGGCGGGTCGTGCCGTCCGCGGTGATCAGCATGACTGCCTCGGAGTCCTGCAGCCGGGTGGCGAGCGCATCCGGCGCGTATCCAGTAAAGGTGGGCACCGAGATGGCGCCGATCATCGCGATCGCCAGGAACGCGACCACAGCTTCGGGGACCGCGGGGACGAACAGCACCACCCGATCGCCGCGCTGGACGCCGAGCTGAGTCAGGTTCGCCGCGAACCGCCGCACCCCACGATCCAGTTCGGCGTAGCTCAACGTCCGCCGTTGCCCGCTGTCCCCCTCGTAGACCACCGCCGTCTTATCCACGAGCTGGCCGACAGCGTGCCGGTGCGCGCACAGGTTCGCGACATTGAGGTGCCCGCCCGGGAACCACCGCGGGAACGGCTTACCCTCGGACTCGTCACGGACCCGATCGAACGGTACGTCGAAGGTGATCTGCAGATCGTCGACGACATTGCGCCAGAACCGCTCCGGGTCGGCGACCACGGACTGGTTCAACTCGTCGATGTCCTCGTGTCCCCAGCGCCGCATCGCCGACAGCAACCGGCTGCGCTCGACTACCGAGTCACTCGGCATCCAGGCGTACCGCCGGGCGGTATCGTCCTGCTGGCTCTTCGTCATACCCGTTCCTCCTCGACGCCCGCGATCCGGTTAAGCGCTGACTGATTCCGTCGCCGTGCGCTTGAGCATGAGCCCGGCGCGACGGCACTCGCACACGACCTCGTCGCGCTGGTTGATGCCGTAGTGACGGAACTGGACGATGCCGGAGTCGTTACGGCTCTTCGACTCCCGCTTTTCGAGGATCTCAGTGCGCACGCGGATGGTGTCGCCGTGGAAGACCGGCTTGGGGAACTTGACGTCCTCGTAGCCGAGGTTGCCCAGTGTGGTGCCCTGGGTGGTTTCGGGCACCGAGATGCCCGAGACAAGGCCGAGGATGAACAGGCTGTTGACCAGGCGCTGCCCGTAGATCGAGTCCTTGCTGTATTCGGCGTCCAGATGCAGCGGTGCCAGGTTCAACGTCATCGTGCTGAATAGGACGTTGTCCGTTTCGGTGACGGTGCGACGGGTCGGGTGGTCGATGATCGCACCCGGCTCGAATTCTTCAAAGTACAGACCGGGCATGGGAAGTCCTTTCGATTCGGCAGCACCACTGCTGCCGGAGTTGATCGTGTGATGTCGATAGTTGGGGGTGGCCGGTTTCACGGCACGTTCATGCGGTGGTCCGCATGGGTGCTGGTAGCCGCGGACCAGATCGCGCCGCCCCCGAGGCACGCTGGTGCGTCGAAATTCAGGCGCTTGCCGGTTCGTCGACACTCTCGGGGCTCGACTTCGTGCTACTTCGCGTCAGCACGCGCTTCTTCTGGTCGAACAGGACGCCGACAACGACGAGGAGTGCGCATCCCATCAGGAGGAGGGAGACACCCCAGGTGGCGTTTCCGGGGGAGAGGGTGACGATTGTCAGGGCTGCCAGTGGGGCGAGGCCGCCGGCGATGGCACCGCTGACCTCGCGGCCGGCGCCGAGGCCCGAGGCTCGCACGTCGGTGGGGAATTGCTGTGCCATGAAGGGACTGGAGGCCACAATCATGATCGGGGCCAGGATTCCCGTGCCGAGGATCAAAATCGCCCAGACGTACACCGGCTTTCCGGTATCGAGCACCCAGAACATCGGGAACGCAATCAGCAGAACGCTGGCAGCGCTGAACAGCATGATCCACCGGATATCGATCCAGTCGCACAGTCTTCCCACGAGCGGGACGACGGCAATTGCCACTGCGCTGGCTAATGCGACGCCGAACGATCCTACGTTCGCCGGTACATCCTGGAACTCACTGAGGTAGGAGAGCGAGAACGTCTTGAACGTGTAGGAAATCGCCGCGTAGCCCGCATACACTGCCGCGACAACCAACAGCCCACGCCAATCGGATCGCAGCAGATCACTGAAGATTTTGCGGCTCCGGCGTTGGGGCCGGGCTGCCGCAGCACGCTCGAATTCCGGGGTCTCCGGCATGTTTCGGCGAATCCAGTACCCGATCGCGACGAGCACGAAGCTGGCAATGAAAGGGATTCGCCAGCCCCAGCTGTATAGGAACTCGTCGCCGAAGCTGGTGACTGCGGTCACGGACAACGAGGCAGCCAGCAGTCCGATCTGGACACCGAGCGCAGGAAGCGAGGTGTAGCGGCCCCGGGTCTTCGCACCGGCATGCTCGTAGGACAGGGCGATGGCGCTCCCGAACTCGGCGCCCGCACCGAATCCTTGTATCACCCGAAGTATCACCAGGAGCACCGGTGCGGCGACTCCGATGGTGGCGTAGGAAGGCAGCAGGCCGATCAGACCCGAGGCTCCTCCCATGATCAAGAGGCTGAGCGAGAGCACTGTCTTGCGGCCGATCTTGTCGCCCATGATGCCGAAGATGACCCCGCCGAGTGGACGGGCCAAGAACCCGACGGCGAATGTGGCGAATGCAGCGAGGGTGCTCCCGGCGGAGTTGCTGGACGGGAAGAATACCTGCCCGAAAACCAGCGCTGCCATGGACGAATAGAGGAAGAAATCGAACCACTCCAGCGCGGTGCCGATCACGACGGCCGGGCCGATTTTCTTCATGGGTGTCGGCGGTATTGCCTGTCCGGGACCGTCTCCTGGCTGTGACATCGATTCGATTCCTTTCGGGTGCTGAGTCATTGCGAACCCCGTAACTGCTCGATCGCGTTCTTCGTCGCCAGATTCGCGATCTCGTTCGCGTCGAAACCCCAGTCGCGCAGGGCTTCGTCGGTGTGCTCCCCGGGCCGCGCTGCCGGGAGGGTGACTTGCCCCGGGGTGCGTCCGAAGCGCGGCGCCGGCGCGGCCTGCATCACGCCGTCAAGCGGGACGAATGCCGAGCGGGCGACGGCGTGCTCGTGTTCGAGCGCTTCGTCGAGGGTCAGGACCGGGGAGAAGCAGGTCTCCAGCGCTTGCAGCCTCGTCACCCATTCCTGGCGGGTCCGGGTCCGGAAGATCTCGGCGAACCGCTTGCGGGTGTCCGCCCAACCGCTCTGATCCATCTGATCCGGCAGCTCGTCCAGGGACAGGCCGAGGGCCTCGACCAGCACCGCGTAGAACTTCGGCTCGTTTCCGGCTACCGCCACCCACAGGCCGTCCGAGGTCTCGTAGGTGCCGTAGAACGGCGCGCCCCCGTCGAGCCGGTTGGACTCGCGGCGGTCATGCCACGCATCGATCTGCCGCAGCCCGTGGAACATCGACCCCAGCAGCGAGGCTCCGTCGACCATGGCCGCGTCGACGACCTGGCCCTTCCCTGAGCGGGAGGCCTCGAGCACGCCCGCGACGATCCCGAACGCCAGCAGCATCCCGCCGCCGCCGAAGTCGCCGACGAGGTTGAGCGGCGGAACCGGACGGCCCTCCGGGCCGATGGCGTGCAGCATCCCGCTCAGTGCGAGGTAGTTGATGTCATGTCCGGGTACCTGGGCCAGCGGGCCCTCCTGGCCCCACCCGGTCATCCGCCCGTACACCAGGCGCGGATTCCGGGCCAGGCACTCCTCGGGGCCGATGCCGAGGCGTTCGGCGACCCCGGGCCGGCTTCCCTCGATCAGGGCGTCGGCCTGTTCGACCAGCCGAAGGACGACTTCGGCACCGTCGGGATTCTTCAGGTCGACGGCGACCGAGCGCCGCCCGCGCCGGTTGACGAAGTCGATCGGACGCGCACCGTCGGGCTGCGCACCGACGTGGTCGGCCCGGTCGATGCGCAGGACTTCCGCGCCCATGTCGCTCAGCATCATCGCGCACCAGGGGCCGGGGCCGATTGATCCGATCTCGACGACCTTTATCCCGTTCAGCGGTCCCATGTCAGTTGTACTCCACAGTCTTGCCGACGACGCGCAGTGCATCGACGGTCTCCTCGACCAGTCGGTCGAGCACCTCGGCGGCTCCGGGTAGGTCGTTGATCATTTCGGCCTGCATGCTCGGTAGGTCAATTCCCAGCAGGTCACCGATCGGCGTTTTCAATGTGGGCGACATGGTGTGTCCTCTTCTTCATTCTTGTTCAATCCCGTCCGTGGAGTGGATATTTGGGATCGAATTCAGCTCGGTGGTTAGTCCGCGTCCGACAATTCGATTCGTGTGCAGGGCGAGCATGTCGTCCTCGCTATATCCGATCTCGCGGAGGACCTCGTCGGTGTGTTCACCGAGATCGGGTGCGTAACCGCGTGGGCCGGTGTCGGCGTGGGCGAACCGGATGGGGTTGTTGGGGGCCCGGTAGCTCCCGTGTGTCGGGTGGGTCAGGTTGATCACCGCTTCGTTGGCGATGACCTGAGGATCTTCGAGCGCCTCCTCGAGGCGGTGAATTGGACCACATGGCACCCCGGCGGCCTCGAGGTCGATCAGCCAGGAATCGGCTGGGCGCTTGCCGAAGATGGTCTGCAGCCGCTCACACAACTCTCCGCGGTGCTCGACCCGCCCGGTATTGGTCCGGTATTTCGGGTCGCGGAAGTCACCGTACTCATCGAGCATCGGCAACAACTTCTGCCAGAACTTGTCGCTGAGGCAGGCCAGGACGAAGTACTTCTGATCCGAACCGAGGAACGGCTGGTAGGGCACAAGCTGCGGATGCCCGCCGCCCTGCGGGCGGAACGGGACCCTCGTCTTGTCGTACACCGTGATGTAGTTCGCGAACGTCGCCACCTGGCCGTCGAGCAGATTGATGCTGATCTTGTCGCCATGACCGGTTCGGTCACGCAACCGAAGCGCCGCGCACACGCCGAAGCCGAGAAGGAAGGATCCGACGAAGTCGGCGATCGGGACCCCGACCTTCACCGGACCACCACCGACCTCCCCGGTGACGCCCATCAACCCGCTCATTGCTTGCGCCAGGATGTCCATGCCCGGCTGGTGGGCGCGGGGGCCGGTTTCCCCGAAAGCGGTGATGGAGCAGTAGATCAGGCGGTCGTTGAGCTTGCTCAGCGTGTCGTAATCCACGCCCATCCGCTCTACGGCGTCCGGCCGGAAGGCGACGACGAAGATGTCGGCGTCGCGGACCAGGCGGGTGAGCACTTCGTAGCCCTGCTCGCTCTTCAGGTCCAGCGCGATGGATCGCTTGCTGCGATTGACTCCGAAGAAGTAGGCGCTCTCACCCTCACCGAAAGCGCTGTCGACATACCGGAAGCTGTCGCCTTCGAGGGGTTCGACCTTGATGACATCGGCGCCGAGGTCGCCGAGAAGTGAAGTGCCATAGGGACCGGCCCCGACCTGAGACAGGTCGACAACCCGCACACCGGTCAACGGGAGGTTGTCACCGGCGCCGGCCGGACCGTTCGCCCGGTCGTTGTTCTTCGACATTGCGAGCTCCTTGTCGTGAAGTGGTTCGGTTGCAGGAACCGCGAGGCCGGTCTCGGGTCGGTCCCGGGCTGGATTCGCAGTGGTTGTCAGGCCTCACCAGCCGCCGAAGGACAACCCACCGTTGACACTTACCGTCTGCCCATTGATCTGTCCGGCTTCGCCGGAGACCAGGAACGCCACCACGTCGGCGACCTCGTCGACCGTCGGCGGCCGCCCCTGCGGGAATCGTTCGGCAGCCTTCGCGAACAGCTTCTGCTGGAAGTTCGGGTTGGAGAAGATGCGATCCCAGGACGGCGTGCCGGACGTGAGCGTCATGGCGACGCTGTTCACCCGGATCTGCCAGCGGGCGAACTCCTTGGCGAACACTTTGGTCATCAGGATGTAGGCGGCACCTGCCGCGCCCATCACCGATTCCCCGGGGGTTGGGTGTCGTGCGGCGTCGGTGGAGAGCATGACGATCGAGCCACCCCGGACGCGCAGTGCCGGAATCGCGGCATGGACCGGGAAGAGCCGGGGGTACAGGCGCGAGTTGAACGCCGCCTGGATCTCCTCGGGGGTCATCTCCGCGAACGGTTTCGCGCCGGGCTGCCCCTCCGCGCCCGCACTGATGACAATGTCGAGAGCGCCACCGCTCCGTGCGGCGGCCCGGTCGACGGCCGCGCCGATACTGCCGGCGTCTCCGGAGTCGGCGGCCTCGAAGTGGACGTCGTCGGATACCGCCTTCAGTCGAGCCAGTGCGTCCTCAGCACGTTCGGGGGTGCGCCCGGTCACGGTGACGCTGGCACCGGCGCGCGCCAGCCGGATGCCGGCCTCGAGCCCCACGCCGCCCGTGCCGCCGCTGATGAAGGCTGCTTTCCCTGCCAGCTCGTTCTGCTTCATAGATGTTCGCCTTTCGAGATTGTTGCCGCGACTTCAATGCCGCGACAATAGATTTCAGTTTCAGGAGGAGTAGCTCGCCCGCAACGTTGCGCGGTGTTCCGGTGCAGCAACCGCGATGAGGCGTTCCGCGCGCTCACGGAGAGTTGTCGCACGGAGATCGGCGATGCCGAATTCCGTTACCACGAGGTCAATGTCGCTCTGCAGCGACGTGACCGGCCCACTGAGCCTGCCGACGATCTGGCTGGTGTCCCCGGACGGGCTCCTGGCCGCCATCGCGACGATCGCGAGACCGGATTCGGCGAGCCGGGTGGCACGGAACGTGTCCACCTGGCCGCCCACGGCACCGACGTAGCGCCCCTTGATCACCTCGGAGTTGACCTGGCCGAGGAGATCGACCTCCAGTGCCGAGTTGACCGCGACGTAGGGGTTGCACTCTGCCATCGCGGCCGCGGGAAGCAGCTCGATCGTCGGCACCAGCTCGATCGCGTCGCTGTCGCGGATGAACGAGTACAACTCGGGATCACCCAAAGCCATGCTCGTCACACACGCTCCTGCCGCGGTGTCCAGGGAGCCGGCCTTGTGCAGGTCCAGTAGCCAGTTACCGACCAGGCCCGAGCGCACCCGCAATTGCTGGTGGCCGCGGAGCTCGGTTGCGATCGCGTCGGCCAACGCGCCGATTCCGAGCTGGATTGTGGCGCCGTCCGGGATGAGGGAGGCGACGTTGCGGGCAAGAGCCAGCTCGACTGCTGACGGTCTACGCGACGGCGTCCCCGCGAGGGGGCGGTCGGTGGTGATCGAGGCCGTGATCTGGGTGCGGTGCAGCCGCCACTTCGTCCGTGTCGACGGCAGATTCTCGTTGATCTCCACGAGGACGACACGGGCGGACTGCGCCGCCAGAGCCACGTAGTCCATGGTGGCGCCCAAGCTGTGGTACCCGTCCGGATCGGCCGGCGGTAGTTGCAGCAGCACGACGTCGACCGGGAGTCGCCCGCTGGCGACGTGCCGCTCGAGTTGGCTGTAGTGACATGGCAGGACTTCCATGAGCCCCTTGGCTGCCAACGGCCGCAAGGCACCGTGCGCCGCATATCCGACAACCCTCGGCCGACCCGCAGTCACCTTCGCCCATGCACCGCTGAGGGAGTAGCCGCACACCGCGGTCAGCCGCTCACACTGGTGCGCCACCTCGATCAGCCGAGCGACCAGTTCCGGAGGTTCCGCGGTTGCCTGACCGATCACCACGGTGTCGCCGGGCATGAGGTAGTCGGCCATGCGCAGATCCACCAGCGGATCCCCCTGCCGCACCCCTTCGGACACACCGAGATCAGCAGACCGTGTGGTGGTCCTGCGCGAATGGAGGTGCTCATGCAGGTCCCCTGGACGCTGCTGTCGGGTGCTCATGGGCACTATCCTGCGCCGATGAGACGCCGATCACTTGGGGGTAAATACCTGTATGCGTACCTGTACGAGGCTGCGCTCACTCCTGCGTCTGGCTACGCTCGGTTACCCACGCCGCGATCTGAGTACGCGAGCGAAACCCTAGCTTGGTGAGGATGCGTTCGACGTGGCCTTCGGCGGTTCGTTGGGCGATCACCAGCTTGACGGCGATGTCGCGGTTGCTCATTCCACTCGCAACGAGCTCGGCGACCTCGTTCTCTCGTGGGGTGAGCCGAACGGGCCCAGAAGGCGCACGCGCCGCGGACGGTTGGGGCCGACCGCCGGTCGCGTACTCGAGTATCTCCTCGACCGAGAATTCGGCACCCCGGCCGAACGCAGCCCGGTACATTGTCTCGCTCAGAGCTCGGCGGATCGCCTCGTCGACGGATTCGGTGCCGAGGCCGCGGACCACGGCCTGGGGAAAAGGCGCCGACGTTGCGCGCCATAAGGTGTCGGCGGCTCCTCGCAGACACGCGGCACGCTCGTAGTCGCCGAGAGACGCAGCAGACCAGGCCAGACCTTCGCAGCACATCGCGATTCCGGCGACGAAGCCGACCGAGTCGTAGAGCGTCACTGCTTCCCGCAGCCGTGCAGTTGCTCGCTCCTGCTCGCCGTTCCGCCAGTCCTGGAGTCCGGCAATCCACTGGCCACTTGCGATGCGAAACGGCGAACCGTGCTCTCTCGCCAGCACGAGCGAGGCCTCCGCAAACTCGGCTGCCCGCACATCTCGCATCCCGAAGGCCGTGACGGCGGCGCGATACAGGGCGTCGCAGGCGCCGGCGGCGTTGCCCACTTCCTGACAAATAGTCGCGGCTTCCCGCGCGAGTTCGAAGGTTCGAGGCCCGTCGCCTCGGTAGAAGCTGGCTCTTGCGATGCTGCAGGCAGCATCAGCGGCGACCTGTGGAAGGTCCAACTGCGTTGCCAGAGTTTCGGACTCGCGTGCTCGCCGTTCGCCTTCGTCACCGTCGCCCATGAGTGAGGCGGCGTAGCTGCATGCCGCCAGGGCGCGAGCTCTGACCTCGCTCGGCTCGGCGTCGAAATCCAGTGCGGTGGTGAGCCACCGGTGCTCCTCGACGACGAAACTTGCCCCGACTCGATAGAGTTGAAGGGGGGAGGCGATCTCGAGAATCGCCGTGAAATCTTGCAACTCGGTTTCGCAGAACTGTACCGCGGCACGGATATTCGCGTGTTCCCTGCGCACGCGCCGCGACCACTCGAGTTCCCGCGGGCTGAAGTAATCGGTGCTACCCCGCATCGCGAGAGCGCGGAAGTAGTCGCGGTGACGCAGCCGAACGGCTTGCTCCTCACCGGACTCACGCAACCGCTCGGCACCGAAGCCGCGGAGGAGCCCGAGCATTTGCAGTCGGGCCTCACGTCCGTGGGTCTCGCCGTCCCGGGCCACTATCGACTTGTCGACGAGTCCTGCGATCAGATCGAAGACCTCGTTTCGGGGAACCGTAGCGCCGCCGCAGACGTCCTCGGCTGCGCCAGCTGTAAACCCGTCCGCGAACACCGAAAGCCGCGCCCACAGGGTTCGTTCGGCGGGCGAGCACAGGCGGTAACTCCAGTCGAGGGTCGATTCCAGTGTCCGGTGCCGCTCCGGGGTAGTGCGGAGTGTGCTCACCAGCACGTGCAGGGAATCGCCGAGGCGACCGAGAATGTCCTCCAACGAGTGGGCCCGTAACCGGGCTGCGGCGAGTTCGATCGCCAGCGGAACGCCATCGAGGCGTTGGCAGATACTCGTCACGAGTGCCCGGTTGTCCTTGTCGACCGCGAAGCCGGGAAGCGCCGCGGCTGCCCGCTCCGCGAACAGGGCCACGGCATCGGAACCAGCGGCTAGCTGCCGATCGGGCACAGGCGTGGACAGGGGAGGTACAGGGAGTACCACTTCGCCCTCCACCCCCAGCACTTGTCGGCTCGTGGCCAGGACTCGGAGGGTCGGCGCTGCCATGAGGAGCTTGCTCAGCAGTGCCGCGACCGGCTCGATGATGTGCTCGCAGTTGTCGACGATCAGCAACAGTTGCTTGCCCTGGAAGTGCTCGACGAGATCAGTCACCGGGGACGTCGTGGTGTGAAACAGCCCCAGCGCAGACCCTATGACGGACGGCGCCATCTCACCGTTGGCGAGATCGGCCAACTCGACCAGCCACACGCCGTCAGAGAAGGAGCGCTGCGTCTCGGCAGCGATCTGCCGGGCCATTCGGCTCTTGCCGACCCCGCCTGGACCGGTCAAGGTCACCAAGCGGGCCGACCACATCAGCTTCACTGCTTCAGCAAGCTCCCGGCGGCGGCCGACGAAGCTTGTGACCTCGGCCGGTAGGTTTCCTCGCGCGCGCGCCGTCATGTTCGTATCGTGCCACCACCCCGTACGACTGTGAACGGGGCCGCCAGTTTCACTCTCTGTAGCGGTGGAACGGTCTGAACTGGACTCCTGACGAGGCCGATGTGCCGTGTGAGGACGCGACATCGCCACGGTCGCGAGATTCGCCGGCATGCTCCTGTTGGGGAGCCTTCGATTGGGAAGCCGATAGGCAGACCCGTTGGACAGACCAGAAACCTGGTCATCTGAGTTGGTCTTTCTGCGCGCGCGTGTCCGGTCGGGCGGACTGAATGTCATGAGACTGTTCGGTTGCCCAGGAAGCAAGGAAACGTAGAGCCTGGTGTGAGGGGCTTCCATGCGGTGCCGTCATGATCATGATGGATTGTTGCAGGTCGTGTGGGCAGGTGAGAATCTGCCAATCGAGAGTGATCTCGCCTGCTACCGGATGACGGAAGCGTTTGGTGCCGAAGGTCTTGTGGGCGACGTTGTGCGAGACCCACCAACGACTGAAGTCTTTGTCGTGGACGGACAGCTCCCCGACCAGGGCCTGGAGATCAGGATCGTTGGGCGCGTGGGCGGTGTCCATGCGGATGAATGCCACGCATTCGCGAGCGCTGTCTTCCCAGTCCACATAGAGGGACCTCATCCGCGGGTCGAGAAATGTCAGGCGCAACATATTGCGGTCGGCGGACGGCAGGGCGGAGAAGTCGGTATACAGGGCTGCGGCGAGGTCGTTCCAGGCCAGGACCTGCATGTGGCGGCCGAGGACGAGTGCGGGGGTGTCGGTGAGGTTGTCCAATAGAACTTGGGTCTGGGGATGAACACGTTGAGGGGCGGATCGGCGTCCCCGGGCGGTGTTGGGCTTGTTGGCAAGCTGATGGAGGTAGCTGGTTTGATCCGGGCTCAGGCGTAGAGCTTGGGCGATCGCATTCAGTGAAGCGGTAGAGGCACCGGATAGGCGCCCTTGTTCGATTCGGGTGTAGTAGTCGGTGCTGATCGAGGCGAGTTGGGCGACTTCCTCTCGTCGCAGGCCAGGGACACGGCGATGGTGAGTGCTGGGCAGGCCGACGTCGGCGGGGGTGACTTCGTCGCGCCGGGCTCGCAGGAAATTGCCGAGCTCGCTACCCGTGCTCTGGCGGGGGTTCATAGTTTCCGATTGTTCCTTTTCGGTTCGATTCCTGGGAGGGCAAATTCTCTCCTCGGAACCCAGCGCACCTCGGATGTACGTGGCTCTGTTGGGGTCGATGGGCTGCAGCCAGAGCGGATGATCGACTGGTTCGACACCCACATCAAGTGCCTGTGGTCGGGGAGTGAAGAGTGGACCCGACGGTAGCCGTACCGTTTTGCACGGTACGGCTACCGTCGGTGGAGCGAAGGCTGGTAGGGCCTCTCCCGTCCGTCTGATTCAGTTGGACGTGAGATTCTCTCGGAAGAAGCCGGTCAGCTTCGTCACGACCTCCGGCACGTATTCGTCCTTGTCGTAGAGGTCGATGTGGGTGGCGCCCTCGATCCAGTACAACTCCTTCGGCTCGTTCGCCTTTTCGATCGCTTCGCGGCTGAAATAGGCGGTGTCCGCTTCGGTGCCTGCAATCATCAGCAACGGGCGCGGCGAGATGAGATGGATCAGGTCATACGAGGAGTACTGGGCGATCTGGTCGACGCTCCGAGCGACCCACGAGTTCGGGGAGTTGGGATGCTGGGCGCGAGGGGTGCGGTAGTAGTCGCGGCCCTCGCGGTACAGAGTGGGCATGCCCTTGGCATCCTCCTCGGTCTCGGGGACAACGTTTAGCAGACGGGGTTCCTTGCCGAGGGCTTCCTCGGTACGGTCCTTTCCTGCCTCGTCGAGCATTCCACGGATGACGTCTTCGCTCTGGCCCCCGCCGAGGCCCTCGCGGAACAGTGCGCCCATGTCGGCGCCGCTGACGGTGGCGACGGCCTTGATGCGGTGCTCGGTTTGGGCGGCGAACGGGACGTATCCTCCGGACGCGCAGATACCGAGAGCGCCAATGTGCTCCGGATCGACCTCGTCGCGTGTCGTCAGGTAGGTGACGGCACTCTTGATGTCCTCGGCACGGGCGAAGGGGTTTTCGAGGAAGCGCGGCTCGCCTTCACTTTCTCCCTGGTAGGAGGCGTCGAAGGTCAATGCAATAAAGCCCTCGTTTGCCAGCTTGGCGGCGTAGAGGCCGGCGGTCTGTTCCTTCACGCCGCCAAAGGGGTGGGACACGACGATCGCAGCGCGACGCTCGTTCGTGGTGTAGTCATCGGGAGTGTAAAGCTGCCCGGCGAGCATCAGCCCATTGCTTGGGAATTTGACATCTGTTTTCATCTTCGTCTCCTGGGTTATGGGTGCAAACCGGCTCTGGACGAATCTCAGCCTGCACTCAGTTTGGCGCCGGAAAGCATCTCGGCTGGCCACGCAACAAACCTCTCACAGTCGCGAGGGGTTCAACAGGGCAAGTTGCTTCCTGGGAAGGAGCCTTCCCCCCTTGCGGGAAAGTGCTCCTGCGGCGATCACCGTGGGTGATGTACTCGGATCGATTCCGCACCAAGAGGCGTGACACGTGGACGTGGGACCGTGCGCATCTGAACACATGCATCACTCCCGTTCTGACTCGGGACGAGGCGATGCAGCATGAGCACAAACATCGAACGAGATGGGCTGGTGAAGGTCGACGGTATCCTCCAGCCTGCACGGGCGCCCCCGGGTTCTTCCGAACGCCTGGCGTGGTGGCTTCAGGCGCCGAGGGACGGGCGCTCGACGGACTGCGTGACTGGGGTTTTGAGTAGTGTGAGATTGCCGGTGGTGTCGGCAGGGCACCGTGCGGCAGCACGATTACTGACCGATGTTGCTACTGCTTCGTGTGCGCTGGCCCTTCCAGCCCGTTCGTCATGAGTCGGACCATCACGTCGGTGGTGTGGGCAATGGACGTCCGTACCGTATCGGGCCATTTGATGATCTGCTCGGATGTGTGTACGACGAATAGGTGGAGGACGAACGGATCGATGTCGTTGCGGATCTCACCGGACTCGATGGCAGCGATCACCAGCTGGTCCCATAATGACGAGAACGCCTCGAGTTCTGGACGTAAGCGTTCACGCATGTCCTTGGGCAGGTCCCGGTAACTGCGGATGTGTGCCGGCGACATGCTGCCGATCTCCAGCCGCGCCTTCACGAACGCGCGAACAGCGGCGAACAGACGTTCCCCCGCAGTGGCTGGGTCGGGCAGGTCGTCGACTGACCCTCGCACTCGTTCGTGGACCACGCGGACGCCGCCGTCCAGCGCCTCTTCGACCAGCTCCTCCTTGGAGTCGAAGTAGTAGTAGAGGCTACCGGTCTGCATGCCGGCCTCCGCTGCGATCGCGGAAAGTCGAGTGTGCCGGTATCCGGTCTCGGCGAGGACTTTGCCTGCGGCGGCGATGATCCGTGCTCGGGTTGCCTCCGATTTCGCCATGCGCGGCGCCGTGACTTCGCCGTGCTCGGTCGCGGTCATCTGACTCCTCGTGTGGGCTCGTCCGGACAACTCTATCGCCTATGAATTCTGCAACCGTATTAGATTATCGTTGTCCAGTGTAGGCCGAGCCGTCGGGCCCGCAGGTCATAGGCACCCATGTCGTTCTGAACTGAGCAGCTCACCGGCAGCCGTTCGATCGGCAATGTGATCGCGCTGGGCCAACGGCAAATCGGAGGTGGAGTCGGCGGATGGCCGACGGTGTCAGGGCGCCGTCATCCCTGATCAGGACGCTGATCACGACCACGTGTGAACCCTGGTCGAGGATCGGAAACGAGACCAGGCACAGCCACTCGCAATCGGTGGAACGTATCCCGTCTCCGGGGTAGAAGCCGGGATCCGGCGTCAGGTCGCCACCGGGCTGGACCTCGTAGCTGGTGATCGTGTCGGAGAAGGTAATCGCGCAGTAGATTAAGCGGCCGTCCTTGCTGAAGACCTGTTGTGCCGCGCTAACAGTGGGGTGTCGGTCATTGTGATCTCCTCATGTATTTCGGAGATGCCGGCGTGTCTGATCGGGTTCTGGTTGCCATGGCGGGGTCGTTGTCCGGCGAGTTTCTCGCCGGACGAGGCAATCGAAGAACGGCTGATGTTCGCCGCGGTGCGTTGAGAGATTTCTTTCTGGCTTGTGGATCTGCGTCCGACCCTCGCAGGAGGGCCGGACGCATCGGCTGTCAGCGTTCGGCGTAGTTCTCCAGCAGTCGGCGACCCACGATCATCCGCTGGATGTCAGCGGTGCCTTCCCCGATCAGCAGCATCGGCGCTTCCCGGTAGAGACGTTCGATCTCGAATTCCTTGGCGAACCCGTAGCCGCCGTGGATACGGAACGAGTCCTCGACGACGTCACGGCAGAACTCCGATGCCAGATATTTAGCCATGCCGGCCTCGAGATCATTGCGCTGGCCGGCATCCTTGATCCGGGCCGCGCGAACCACCATCTGATGAGCCGCTTCAACTTTGGTGCCCATCTCAGCGATTCGGAAGAGCACGGCCTGATGCTGAGCGATCGGCTTGCCGAAGGTCTGGCGCTGCTGTGCGTACGACGTGCCCAACTCGAATGCACGGTTGGCGACCCCGACCGCGCGGGCCGCGACGTTCACGCGTCCCACTTCGACTCCGTCCATCATCTGGTAGAAGCCGCGACCGGGTTTGCCGCCGAGGATCTCGTCGTAACCGATCGCATAGCCGTCGAAGATGAGCTCAGTTGTGTCGACGCCTTTATAGCCCATCTTGTCGATCTTTCCGGGAATTGTCAGCCCGGGTGCGACCTCGCCGAAGCCGGGCGTCTTCTCGACGAGGAACGTCGTCAGATTCTGGTGCGGGCGGTCCTGGTCCTCGGGAGTCCGGACCAAGACAGCCACCAGGCTCGAGCTGCCGCCATTGGTGAGCCACATCTTCTGACCGTTGATCACGTAGCCGTCCCCGACGGGGGTCGCGGAGGTCTTGATGGCAGCGACATCGGAGCCGAGACCGGGCTCCGACATCGAGAAGGCACCGGTCAATTCACCGGCTGCCAATCGGGGCAGGTATTTGTCCTTCTGCGCCTGGGTTCCGTGCTGCTGCAGCAGGTAGGCGACGATGAAGTGGGTGTTGATGATGCCGCTCACGCTCATCCACCCGCGCGAGATCTCTTCGACGACCAGGGCATAGGTCAGCAACGATTCACCGAGGCCGCCGTACTCCTCGTCGATCGTGAGCCCGAAGATCCCCAACTCCTTCATCGCGGCGACGATCTCGGTCGGATACTCATCGGCGTGCTCGAGCTTGGTGGCCACGGGCAGGATCTGCTCGTCGACGAACGCACGCACGGTCGCGACAATGTCGCGCTGGACATCGGTGAGGTCGGCGGTCGCGCACAGCTTCGTCATCGGACTCCTTCTCCAGGTTCTTCTCTGGGCGTGATCACGTAATGGATCGCCCACGTCGTTGTGTCTACCGCCAATATAATCTAAAGTTTTGTTAGAAAACATCCGCTGCTATTTGGTCTATCAAGTTTGAGGAGGGCAGCCATGAGGCCGCTTCGTTCGCTGTTGTTCGTTCCCGGTCACCGTGAGGGCTGGGCTGAGAAGGCCGTGGCGGCCGGTGTCGACGGGGTGATTCTCGATCTCGAGGATTCGGTCCCCGAAGACTTCAAGGACGCCGGCCGTGCTGCCGTGGCGAAGACGATCCCCGACCTGCGGTCGGCGCATCCCGACCTTGGTATCTACGTCCGGGTCAACGCGCTCGAGACCGGACTGACCGGTGACGACATCGAAGCCGTCGCCCTGCCCGAGCTGGACGGGTTCGTCATCCCGAAGTTCTACGGACCCGAGGACATCCTCCGGATCGACGCTCTCGTCACGCATTTCGAGCGGAAGAACGGTGTCGAGTCGGGCACCCTGGAGTTCATCCCGTGTCTGGAGAGTGCGCAGGCCTATGAGACCTGCGCGGAGGTCGTCACCTGTTCGCCGCGCGTGGCCACGCTCTTTGCCGGAACGGCCCGCGACGCGGACGTCTCGCGCTCGATCGGGTTTCAGTTCACGCCCGGGGGTCAGGAGACGCTCTTCCTACGTAGCCGCGCGGTGCTGGCTTGCCGTGCCAACGGTAAGGACTTTCCACTGACTGGCGTGTGGCAGGACCTCAAAGACGATGAGGGAGCGCGCGCCTTCGCCGAGCAGAACCGCCAACTGGGGTTCCGTGGCATGTTCCTTATCCACCCCAAGCATGTCGAGCTCGCAAACGCTGTCTTCAGCCCATCCGCCGAGGACGTCAAGTTCTACTCCGAGATGATCACGGCGTTCGACGCGGCCGTCGCCGACGGGAAGGCCGCGGTCTCCTACGAGGGCATGCACGTCGACTACGCCCACATCAAGACCGCCAAGGACGTCATCGCCTACGCCGAGCAACTCGGCACGGGAGTCTGAGCATGCGCGACGCCGTCATCTGTGAACCGATCCGTACCCCGGTCGGCCGGTACGGCGGGATGTTTGCCACCGTACCCGCCGCAGACCTCGCATCGACAGTCGTCAAGGCGCTCGTCGAACGGACCGGCATCACCAGCAACGACATCGACGATGTCCTGTTCGGTCAGTGCTATCCCAACGGTGAGGCACCCGCGATCGGCCGCGTCGCCGTTCTCGATGCGGGCCTGGACATCTCGGTGCCCGGCCTCCAACTGGACCGACGTTGCGGTTCGGGCCTGCAGGCTGTCATCGACGCCGCCATGCGAGTGCAGACCGGCGTGTGCGACCTGGTACTGGCAGGCGGCGCGGAGAGCATGAGTCAGGCCGAGCACTACGCACTCGGTCTACGTTTCGGGCTCCGCGGGGCCGACACGGCACTATCGGACCGCATCAACCGCGGTCGGATCACCGCAGGAGGAAAGTTCCACCCGGTACCGGGCGGCATGCTCGAGACTGCCGAGAATCTGCGAGCCGAGTACTCCATCTCCCGGCAAGCACAGGACCAACTCGCACTGAACTCGCACCAGCGCGCGGTCGCCGCACATGAAGACGGCCGGTTCGCCGACGAGATCATCCCTGTCACCGTCTCCACCCAAAAGGGCGACGTGATCCACGACCGCGACGAGCACCCGCGCGCGGACGTCTCCATCGAGTCGTTGTCGGCGCTGAAGGCGGTGCGCCGCAAGGCCGATCCCGAATCGACCGTCACCGCCGGCAACGCCAGCGGTCAGAACGACGGCGCCGCCGTGTGCATCGTGACCACCCGTGAGAAGGCAGATGAACTCGGTCTGCGGCCGCTCGCTCGGCTGGTGACCTGGTCCGTCGCGGGAGTCGAACCCTCGCGGATGGGCATCGGCCCAGTTCCGTCCACCGACAAGGCGCTCGAACGCGCCGGGCTGACCCTGGCCGACGTCGATCTGATCGAACTGAACGAAGCTTTCGCGGCCCAGGTTCTTGCATGTACAGCCGCGTGGGGGCTCGGGGAGACCGATCTCGACCGCCTCAACGTCAACGGCTCGGGCATCTCGTTGGGACATCCTGTCGGCGCCACCGGCGTCCGAATCCTGGCGACCATGCTCCGCGAGTTGAACCGTCGGGCCGGCCGGTACGCGATCGAGACCATGTGCATCGGCGGCGGCCAGGGCCTCGCCGCCATCTTCGAACGAACGTCCTGACCACCTCAACAAAACTGCCGCGGCAAAGCCCGCGGAAGACCAGCCAAGCGTGAAACCCGCCATACATGAAGGAGAAGACAAAATGGCAACTCTCAAGACCGATCTCTGCGATCTGCTGAACATCGAGTACCCGATTCTGCAGGCCGGCATGGGCGGTGTGGCCTTCGGCCCACTGGCCGCAGCCGTCTCCAAAGCCGGAGGCCTCGGCACCATCGCGGCGATCTCGCCGACGCCCGAGCAGGTCGAGGCGGAGATCAAGTACGTGCGCAGTGTGACCGACAAGCCGGTGTGCGTGGACATCGGATTTCCGCCGCGTGCACCCCAGAAGCCGGAGCCGGTCAAGCACGAGGATCTGCCCGATCCCATCAAGGAGTTGCAAGCAGAGGTCGAAGCGCTGGGCATCGAGGTCAAGCCGGTCGATGACCAGGCGATGGGTATCGAGGACGCCAAGCGCAAGATGGAGATCTGCGAGCGGTACGGAGTCGAGGTCATCGCGTGTGCGCTGGGTACGCCGGAGTGGGCGGTACAGCATGCGCACAGCTGGGGCGCAAAGACCATCTCGATGGTCGGTCGGGCCTCGCATGCAAAGCGCGCGATCGCGAACGGCACGGACATCGTCGTCGTGCAGGGTACCGAGGGCGGTGGTCACACGGGTGACGTCGGCCTGGTGACGTTGCTGTCGGAGGTTCTCGAGTTCGCCACCGTTCCGGTGGTTGCCGCCGGTGGTCTGGTGACCGGTGCACAGATCGCCGGTGTGCTGACCCAGGGCGCACAGGGCGCCTGGATCGGCACTCGGTTCATCAACACCGAGGAGTCCAGCGTCGGGCCGAATTACAAGCAGTCGATCGTGGAGGCCGATCACGACACCACGATCCGTTCGCTGCTGTTCGATGGTCTGTACGTGCGCCAGCTGCAGAACCGTTTCACTGACGTGTGGCAGGGCCGCGAGGATCAGCTGCTCGGTTATCCAAAGCAGCGTGTGGCCATCGGACCAGTGCGATTCGCCGCTGCAGCAGCTGATCTCAAGGACCAGCAGGCCCTGCCCGCCGGACAGGGCTCGGGTCTGATCCGCGATGTCCTGCCGGCCGGTCAGGTGCTCGAGCGTCTCGTCCAAGAGACTGCGGAAGCCCTCGACGCATCCAGCGGGCGCATCAAGTACTCGCAGTAGATCGTCGCGGATGGCGTCGGCCTGAACAGGTCGGCGCCACCCCGACCATCGGAGCCCGGGGTCACGCGGACCTCCGCCGAGCGACATCCCGACGAAAGGTCTTCCGTGTCTCTGTCTGCATTCTACCGAGTCGATTCCAACGTTCCCGCGTCTCCCGAACGCGAGATCCTGAGTCCATTGCCCCGTGCCCACGGAGGATGGGGGAGCCGCACGCTGCGCGGCATGGCGGTGAGCGGGGCGTTGGCCCGAGCGGCGGAACGGAAAGTCGCCGACCTCGGTCGGTCCGACCTGTCTCCGGCACGATGGACCCTCGATCTGTTCCGTCCGGCGAGCGAGTCACCGTGCTCAGTCGCCACCACCGTCTTGCGGCAAGGACGCAGGCTCTGTCTGCTCGACGCCACACTGATGCAAGACGGCGCCGCGGTGGCCCGTGGGACTGCACTGTTCCTGCGTCCAACAGAGTTGCCGCACAGCGGTATCGACGTCATTGCGGAAGTCCCGGAGCCGCCTGTGCCGATGGGCGGTATCGAACGCCTCTATCGCCCGCGCGAGGGGGACTGGATCACAGACGGCGCAGTGCCGCGCGACGCACATGCCAAGAGCGTCTGGCACTTCCCGGTACCGATCGTCGAAGGCGAAGACCTGACGCCCTTCCAAGCCGCAGCGGCCGCCGCCGACATCACCAATGCGGTGGCGAACACAGGACCTGACGGCTTGGCATTCATCAACGCGGATCTGA
This sequence comes from Rhodococcus sp. LB1, assembly GCF_001583455.1. Lineage (NCBI taxonomy): Bacteria > Bacillati > Actinomycetota > Actinomycetes > Mycobacteriales > Nocardiaceae > Rhodococcus > Rhodococcus sp. LB1. The sequence goes on from NZ_LTCZ01000084.1 coordinate 50,189, forward strand.
CGATGAACATCGTCCGCCGTCCCACCGAGACCGCGGTGGGCATGACGCTCGCGGAGCGGTTCGAGGGCGACGGATTGTCGGCCGGAGTAGCCACGATGTTCGACTCCGCCGGGGCATTCGGGTCGGTGTCTGTCTCCTGCCTTCAGCAGCGGCCCATTGTGCTGCAGCAGGTGATGCTCGAGCAATGATCAGCGCGGTGTGGCCGACTTCCTGGATCGCAGAGTCAGCACGGGTTGAGTGCGCCCATCACATAACCGCCCGCCTGTCACCTCCATGACCGCACCCTTCATGTAGAAGAACAGATCTGGCACGAAACTGTGCCATCTTGACGATCTCCTCGGCCTCACAGTCGCGCCCGATCGGGATCTCGGTCATCTTCTGCTCTCCGATACTTTCGGGCTTCGCCTCGGTCATCCCCGTGCCGGAGACCGGGCTGTATGGCATTTACGCGAACACCGCGATGGGCCTTGGTGGCGGCATTGGCGGCAGAGTGATTGGTCGGCCACCAAGGCCGATCGTCCCGGACAGCAATGGCATGTCGACGACCGCGCCGCTGCCTGATTTCGCACATGACGGGCCGCGCTGCGCGAGTGCCATTCCAAGCGCTGTCAAATGCACTGCGATGACCTCACGGAACTGGTCCTCGGTCATTCTGTGCATGGTCGAATTGCGAGTGATGCCGGCATTGTTGACCATGATGTCAAACGATCCGAGGCGTCTACCGCGGTGCTCACGAGGTCATCGACGTCCGCGGTAGAGGCAACATTGCATGCAGCGTCAATGGCCGCGTCACCACCGAGAGCTGCTGCAGCGGTTTGCTGCACCTGAGTCGGATTCGTATCGCCGAGAACGACGCGTGCTCCCTCCCCAATGAAGCGCTCGGCGATCGCGTAGTCGATTCCTTGCGCTGCGCCGATGATGATGGCCGTCTTGGCCGCCAGGAGAGATTGCGATTGCGAGGTCGTGTATCCCTCGTTCGAGATTGTGGGGGATACGCGGCGAGACGGCGCGCCGGTGGTCGGCGCGGCGACGTTGATTGTCTGGGTGGGCAAGTCTTTACACGCCCTGCTCCTTCTTGGCCCGACGAACCAGTCCGCCACCGATGATGAGACGCTGGATCTCGCTGGTGCCCTCGTAGAGACGTAGGAGGCGTACATCGCGGTAGATACGCTCGACGGGCATCTCCCGCATGTAGCCACTGCCGCCGTGAACCTGCACGGCCTTGTCGGCGACGTCTCCGGCCATCTCGGTGCAGAAGAGCTTGGCCACCGACGGCGCCACGCGACGGTCCTCTTCGGACACCCACTTCGCCGCAGCGTCGCGAACCAGCGCGCGTCCGGCCATCACACCGGTCTGCATGTCGGCGATGTGGCCCTGCACCAACTGGAAGTCTCCGATCACCGTGCCCCCCTGAGTGGTGACCGCGGCGTGACGCAGCGCCTCGTCGAGCGCACGCTGAGCAGAGCCGACGGCGAGCGCGGCGATGTGGACCCGGCCGCGGGCCAGAGAGATCATGGCCGCCCTGTAACCGACGTCCTCGCTGCCACCGACCAGCGCCCCCGCCGGGACGCGTACCCCGTCGAAGTGCACGTCGGCGGTCCAAGCCCCTTCCTGGCCCATCTTGCGATCGTGCTCGGCCACCGTGACACCGGGAGTGTCGGCGGGGACCAGGAACACCGCGATGCCTGGACCGTCGCTGTCGGCAGGGCGGGTGCGCGCGAAGGTGACGAAGAGGTCTGCCAACGGTGCGTTGGTGATGAAGCACTTTGCGCCGTCGATCACCCACTCGTCACCCTCTCGCACGGCCTTGGTGCGCAGTCCTGCAGGGTTGGAGCCGGCGCCGGGTTCGGTGAGGGCGAACGAGGCCACGACGTCGCCAGAGGCGATCCCTTCGAGCCACGAGGCCTTCTGCTCGTCTGTTCCGAAGTTGACCAGGACCTGCCCGGCGATACCGTTGTTGGTGCCGAACATGGAGCGCAAGGCCAAGGTGGTGTACCCCAACTCCATGGCCAACTCGACGTCCTGCGCCAGGTCCAGGCCCAACCCACCCCACTGCTGCGGGATGGCATAGCCGAAGAGCCCCATGTCCTTACATGCCTGACGGATCTCGTCGGGCATGGCGTCCTTCTCGGCGATCTCCTGTTCGCGAGGAACGACCCTCGTCCGGACGAATTGTCGAACCTGATCCAGGATCGGTGCGAAATCTTCGGAGCTCACTTGCGACATGCGTGGTATCCCTCTCTTGGCAAAATCTATCATAATGTTAGAAAATGACTCTAGATGACGTCACGCCACCCCTGCAAGGGCTTTGGGGGTGGCTGTGGCTCAGTGGAAAGGACTCCAAAATGACGGGTTGAATATTTCGAGGAGACTCTCAGCTGATGCTCAAACGACCGAGCAAGGTCACCAGCACAATCAGTACGGCCGTCCAGATCGCCGAGTGACATGGTCGTTCGTTGTGTTCGGGCGGGCAGTGTTGGCCGGCGCGACCCTATATCGACTGCCGTTCACGTTGCTCGTACTGGTTCACGTGTAGCCAAACGAACTCGGAAACGCGTAGGTAGATAAACCCGTCCGACGGTGCATCGTCGGACGGTGACACGCCCCCTTGTTGGATGACCCTCAGCGGTTCTGGCGGTGACCGCATTTCGGATCTGGGCGCGCTGCTCGGCGTCGGAGTAACGGCTTCGTGTGTCCTCGGTGATCCCGAGCATGACAATGACGCCGGAGGGGGCGATTCCCGAGCCGTGGATAAGTGCGGCGAGCATGTCCTCGACGAGAAGGTTGCCGGCGATCGGGGCTCAGGGGTGGTCCAACAGCGCAGCGCTGGTCTCGCGCGAGACCAG
>NZ_LTCZ01000085.1:0-18571 GCF_001583455.1 Rhodococcus sp. LB1
CCGATCCACGGATTCAGGCTAAGATCGCCCATCTTCAGGGCTATGCGGATTCGATCATCGCCCGGCTGAAATGATCGTCACCCGGCCGCCCGTCCGAATGGGCCGGGGTGGTGGAGATCGCACGGCAGGTGACCTACGCGGTTGCGATGCGTGCGGTGTGAGCGCGGCCGGTGGATCGGGATTCCGCTCGGTATTGTTGTTACCCCAGCAACCATCGGGACGAGGACGGGCACGCCCGACTCGCTGGTCGTGTCGATCGGGCGGGGGTCCTTGTGATAGTCCGGGGCCGGAGGGAGGGGTCATGTGCAGTCAGCAGTTGCATCGTGACGAAACGTCGCATATCAATCGGTACCCGGTGTGTTCTTTAGCAATTTTAGGGTGATCCGGCGCGTGCGGAGGCGGACCGGGACGTCGTCCATCCGAGCATGGTTGCCTCCGCGCGGCTCGGGTTTGCGGGGTGGTCGATTACTCGTAGTAGCGTCCGACGTTCTCGACCACGCAGACGGGTTTGGTAGTGCCGCGTCGTTCGAAGGTGCGGGTCGTGATGACGTCGGCCCCGCCGTCGATCTCGACCACTGAGGTCACCATCGCGCGCATGCGGATCGAGGAGCCTACCGGGGTCGGTGACGGAAACCGCACGCGGTTGTATCCGTAGTTGAGGCTTCGGGAGAACCCCTCGAACGTCAGGAGCGAGGACATCAAGCCCGGTCCGAGCGAGAGAACGTACAGCCCGTGCGCGAGGGTCGAGCCGAAAGTGCTGCGGGACCCGCGTTCTTCATCGACATGAATCCACTGATGATCGCCCGTCATGTCCGCGAATGCCCGGATCTGATCCTGGGTGATCTGGTGCCAAACGGTCGGACCGAGCTCAACGCCCACGAGCGCGCGGAAGTCGGCGATGCTGTTCGCTCGGCGGGGTACATGCTGAAACGTCATAATCTTGTCACCATCCGAAACACGGTTTCTCGTCACCCGCTCAGATACCTTCCAGTTATAGGGCACACCCGCATTTTTCGATCTCACCACTACCCGCGAGGCGTACTGGCCATGTCCTGACCCATCCGTCGAACGCCGGTATCCTCGGTGAGACCGCTCTCGGCGATCGCTTATCGGCCTTGACTGATTGCGCACCCGGCTCCTCACCCATCACCCGGCGGACAGAACCGCGCGGCCGTCGGCGAAATTCTCTCGCGTTCAGTGAGCCCGTGATCGGTTGCCCGCTCCGTGGCCGTGACCGGCTCTCGAGTCTGGCCTGCCAACGCCTCCCCACCCACTCCCCCGTACTCGTCTCCCACGCGCGGTACCCCCATGCGGTGGTGCGAGCTCGGAACTCACCGGATGGCAAGCGGGTTGATCGGCGAACCGACCCCGCGGGTGAACTTCAGTGGCGCTCCGGTGTAGAAGAAGTCGTAGGCACCGTCGGCGGCGCAGGCGGCGGCCAGTTGTTCGAGGTCCAGCATTTCGGCGAGAGTCATCCCCATATCCCGGATCAACACCATATGCAGCTCGAACATTGCCCCGGCGTTCTCACCGGGCATCACCTCTACCCCAAAATTGTCCGAACCGACCACCGCGACGTCCCGCTCGCGCAGCCACGAGGCGCAGGCCAAGCCGAGCCCGGGCTCGCCCGCCATGAATCCGGCCGCGTCCTGGTCGGCGAGGAACTTTGCCCGCCAACCGGTTCGGATCAGCAAAATGTCCCCGGGGCCGACCTCCACGCCTTGCGCGGCCGCCACCATATCGAGCTCATCCGGACCAATCACCGAACCGAGATCCAGCCACTCCACACCGCGGAATCGCGCAACGTCCAGCAATACTCCACGGCCGGCGATCCCCTTGGCCTGAGTGTGGATCCCGCACTTGTCGGCACCCTTGACGTTCAGCCCGGACGCGGGATGACCGTTGTAAAGTTGCTCATCGTAATGTACGTGGGCGAGGCTGTCGTACTGCGAGCCCGCTTGCAGCGGCATGAACACGTAGTCGTCGGCCCATTTGAAGCCGCCAGGAAGCACCTGCTCGTGACCGGTCTCCGACATCAGCCGGATCGGATTGATCCGGTATCCGCCTGGCTGCGGCCCGTCCCCGTCGAGCGGAATACCGAGATCGAAGACCTCGCCGGTGCGGACCAGGCCAGCGGCCGCCGCGACACGACCGGGTGTGATGAGGTTCGTGGTTCCCCGCTCGTCATCGGCGCCCCAACGACCCCAGTTGCGGACTTTGCGGCCGAGTTCACGCATGACGGGAACGGCGGTGATCATTCTAGATCCTTCCAGTTGGTGACGTGACAATAGGTCGTGCATCAATGATGCTGCTGCACAGTTACTTTCAACTCTTCCACCCTCACTGGCACCGCCTTGATCAGTGAAACGAAGCCGAAGCGGCCGCGCGATTGCCGGCGGATATCGAAGGGTCCGGTGCCCGTATGTGAGGGCGGTGTCACCTCGAATGATCGTGAGGGGTGGTTGCCCCCTGCTTGCCGGCTTCTCGCCAGATGCCGTTGAAGGTATTCCTCCGATATGTCGAGTTCGGGAACTGGCATAGCGACGCCAATCGTCAGGCGTTGGCCGCCGATCGTGTCGGCGACGTCCGGGCATCGGCATCAGGCAGCGTCAGCTCGCGAATGGACCGGGGCAATGCGTAGGCGGCGACCGCCCCGATCAATGCCACCGTCGCGGACAGCACGAACACGAGGGTGATTCCGCGGTCGGTGTAGAACACCTCGCCCTCTTTAGCCAGCGCGATGTGGGAGTTGAGGAGCACGAAGGCAAGGATGGGCCCGATCGCCGCGAAGAGTGCTTGGGCGACGGCGACGATACTCGCCGATGTCGCCTGCAACTGCGGCGCGACCGCCGCGATGATCAGGTTCGGGATCGAGGCGTAGATCAACCCCTGGCCCAGGCCGAACAATCCGATGAAGACGATCAGCAGAATCTTGTGATCGTGTACCCCTGCTGACAGCAACGCGGCGAGAGTCTCGATCAGCAGACCCGCCGCCATGAGCTGGCGCAGGTGCACCCGGCGGACGAGTACACCCACGAGAATCCCGCCCAGCATCGTCGCTGCGCCGAACGGTGCCTGGAAGACCGCGAAACCTTTTGCCGTGACGTCGAATCCATAACCCAGACCGAGGACTGATGGTGTCATGCACATCAGCGGCAACACCAGCGAAAACACGGTGCCCGCGCCGTAGCAGGCGCCGGCGCCGACCGTGGTCAGGGCGACGGTTCGGCGGCGCAGCACCCGGAGGTCGATAAGAGGGTCGCGGACTACCCGCGCGGACGCGATCCAACAACCCAGCAGAACGGCGCCACCGATGAGGCAGCCGAGCGTCGACGGTGCAGTCCACCCCCACCGAGACCCGAAGCTGATCGCCACCAGGATGGCTGCCAGGCCGATGCTCAGCAGCGGCGCGCCGATCAGGTCGAGACGAGCGTGGGCGCGGATGGAGGACTCGTCGGTAGTGAGGACGATGAGCCCGGCCAGCACGGTCAGCCCGATGACGGCGAACCAGAAGATACTGCGGTAGCCGAAGCCGTCGATCAGCCAACCGGCGAGGAAGGGGGCGAGAACCGTGATCACACCCATGCCGCTCGTGGCGATGCTGACGGCCATCGGCACGGTCCGCTTCGGGTACACGTCGCGGATCAAGCTATAACTCAAGAACAGACACGGCGTCAGCAGGCCGGTGAGCGCACGGCCCGCGATGAGCATCGGATAGGTGGTGGCGAGTGCCGAAAGCAACGATCCGAGAGCGGCTATCAGGGTGCAGGCCAACAATAACCGGCGTTTGCCGTGCATGTCTGCGAGCTTACCGACCAGCGGGCAGGAGATGGCCCCCACGAGCAGGAACGCCGTCAACAACCAGGCGCCCTGCGTGGTCTCGTAGTGCGCGAGGATCTCGGGCAGGGCAATCGAGATCATCATGTAGCTGACGGCGAGCATTTCCAACAGCAGCACGATGGTGACCAGTGAGCAAATCAGGCGCGGTGTCCAGCCGCCCTCATCGCAATCGTGCGCAGTGTCGGAGGAGTTGTCGATACGCATGGGCGGCTGTCCGATCTGGAGGAGGTGTGCCGATGAAGGAGTGCGACCGCAGACTTCGGGACTGTCCGCCGGATGGAGGATTATGGCGGACATCACTTTTCGTACGAATTCAGGCTAGCGGCAAGCGGTGTGACATCGACAGGCCGTCCCGATGTGCGGGAAACAAGCCTGCAAGTAATTCGAAGCCTGAAACTCGTTGTGTGACAGCACTGAACTCTCTGCCGTCACGATCACATCCGTTCCCGAGAACCGTCAGTGAACGCTTCCGAACAGCCAATGCCCGGAGGCCGCAGCAGTGCGCGGTGAACCGGTTCGCACCAGCACAAATCACACCGCTGGGCGACTCACGCCGACGATTCCCGGCGGGCTTCCGCCATCGCCCCAGCACGCACGGTCCTGCGGTCCGGTTTGTTGTTGGGCGTCAAAGGAATCGAATCCAGCAGCCGGATCGTCTTCGGGATCTTGAATCCCGCAAGGCTGTCGCGGCAGTATTCGCGGATTTCGTCTGCGGCGATCGTCGCACCCGGCGTAGGAACAACGCCGACTTCGACTCGCTCACCCCAGAAGTCGTCCGGTAGGCCGTACGCAATGGCATCGGCAACCCGCGGATGGCGCAAGACAACCTCCTCGACCTCGCGGGGAAAGACGTTCTCACCTCCACTGATGATCATGTCCTTCTTCCGGCCGGCGATGACGAGCCACCCGTCCTCGGTCCGGGAAGCGAGATCGCCGATGTGGACCCCGTCGGGCCGAAACGTCTCGGCTGTCGCCTCGGGCAGACCGAAGTAGCCCTGGGTCTGCCACGGGCACGACACGACCAACTCGCCGATCTCGCCGCCGCCGACCTCGAGGCCATCGTCCCCCAGTATCCGAACCACGACCCCGGGCAGCGGACACCCGACGCCGGCGAAGCGACCGGCCAGGAGATCTTCGTGATCGAAACCGATTACCGACCCGAACTCGGTGGCACCGAAGCCGGCCCGAATCCGGGCGTTCGGGAAGTCCCGGAGCAGATCGCGGACGAAGTCGCCAGTGGACGGTGCCGAACCGTAGCGTATTGCCGTCACCTTCTCCCGGTCGGTGGAGGCGAACATGCCGTGCTCACGCAGAGCGGTGAACATGGTGGGTGCCCCCATCAGCCGGCTGGCCCCGTCGTCGATGGCCGCCAGGGCGGCGGCGGCGTCGAAACGCCGGTGGATCCAGACCTCGCCACCGGCGAAAAGCGGTGTCAGCACGCTGGTTCCGAGGGTGATGTGAAAGAAGGGCGAGAAGCATAGCTCGACGTCCGCCGGCGTGCGGGGATTGCCATGGGCGCAGGTGTTGAGCCACAGCCACAGGCTGCGATGGGTATGGAACGCGCCCTTCGGGGAACCGGTGGTGCCCCCGGTCGGGAAGATTATGGCCGGGGAGAATTCCGGCACCGGGGTCAGGTTTCGCGTCGGGGTGTGCAGGGGCGCCAGCCGTTCGGTGATCTCGGTCGTCGCGGCGGCCGCCGGCAACTCGATGACACGGTGGCCCGTCTGACGGGCGAGGTCGGCGTACGCGGGATCGGCGACGACGACGCTCGGTTCGAGCGCCACAAGGTACGCGCGCGACTCCACGGCGGTGAGCCGGATGTTGAGCGGCGCCGCTACCAGCCCGACCGCCATCGCTCCGAGGATCACCACCGTGTGCGGAATCGACGGCTCCATCGCGGTCACGACCCGATCGCCGGGCCGCAGTCCTGAATTCAGCAGCCCCGCGCCAACGCCGTCCATGGCATCGGTGAGGCCGGCGTAGGTGAGCTCGCCGCATTCGTCCCGGAGCGCGCGTCGATGCGCCCCGTGTGGCTGTGTCCCGATCGACCGAAGCCAGGAGGGCAGGGTCAACTCTGCGTGCACGCGCATTCTCCTTTTCGTCACCGCCTCGCGCCTCGAGCGCGGGCTCCTCGGCCGGAGCCGAGCTCAATCGGTCGAATTGAGTATACTCATCGAGCCGCCGACTGGAAGACCTAGGCATGGCAGGAAAGTCGGGCAGGTTGTTCGACGAGGATCTGCCATCGTGACCGGCGCTGGACCGCCTACGCCCACGCGACCGCGTCGCAACTGAGGGCGCATCCATTGTGGTCACCGACATCAACAGGGCCGCGGCCGAAACGGCCCTCGACGAGACCCTACGCAAGGGGCGGCACCGCCCGCCCTCGCCCACGTCGCTTCGGTCGCTCACGGGGGGGTGGCCTCCGCCCTGATGCGGCAGTGCCGCACCCGGTTCGGGGCCGCTGAGGAGGTAATCCACAACGCCGGGGTCGTTCATTCCGGATCGCAGGGGTAGCAGGTCGAGGCGGGTGCGCCGAACCGTGGACGTCACCACTCCCGGGTTCCGTTCTGCGGAATCAATATACTCAATGTCCTGCGCGGCCAGGGTCCGGATCGATCGTCATCATAATCTCCGGCGCTCGCCTCGGATCGCCGACATGCGGGGACGAAGATCCACAGGAGTCCGGGTATGCAGGCGGACCCGGTGGCGCGACCGCGATTACCGAGCAGTGGGCCGACGGTACGCCGACCGGCCCGGGTCCGCCCGGTCCGGACGCCGGAGGTGCGGCTATCGTCGCGTTTGCTGAGCGAGGACCCCGCACCAATCGCCGGGCATGTGGTGCGGACCGATGGGCGATTGCCCTCGATCATATGTCCGCCCGAGCCCGCCGAGCACGCCGTTCAGCACGCGCCGGTCGCCGGGGCGGGTGGCCGCTGCGTTCGGTGACGAACTGGCCGACGAACTCTCTCCGGCCGTCCGCTAACAGCTGCCCACCGGCCGCTCCGCAATCACAGCCGGGCGAGCCCAGCCACTTGCCCCGCCCACATATTGAGTATACGGTTTTACGTATCGAGTACTCATAAATGCGTCATTCACGCAAACAAGTGCGGTAATCAGTATCCTCGACTGCAGGATCCCGCGCCGCACGTCGACCGTTGTCATCACGTTAGGAGCAAACTCACGTGGAGTGCACCCAGAGTGTCCCAGCCAGGGGGCAGTATTTTCCGCCCCGCCGCGAGGAGGCGAGCTGATGGAATTCGCATGGAGCCCGCAAGACACCGCCTTCCGCGGGGAACTCGTCGATTTCCTCGACACCGAGTTGACCGGGGCATGGCACCGCTCCGACGGAACCGGGCTCGGCAGCGCCGTCTACACCGACTTCTCGCAAAAGTTCGTCGGCAAGCTGGCCGACAAGGGCTGGCTGACCCCACACTGGCCAACCGAGTACGGCGGCGGCGGTCAGGGCGCCTGGCAGCACTTCGTGCTCGGCGAGGAGATGTGGAAGCGGGGCGAACCGCGCGGACCGCAGTACATGAACGTCAACTGGGTCGGCCCAGCCATCATCAAATACGGGACCGACGAGCAGAAACAGGCACTGCTCCCGCCGATCGCGCGGGGAGAAGTGTACTGGTGCCAGGGATTTTCCGAGCCCGAGGCCGGAACCGACCTGGCATCGTTGAAGACTCGCGCGGTCCGAGACGGTGACGAGTTCGTCATCAACGGCCAGAAGATCTGGACCTCGTACGCGAACGCCGCCGACTACTGTTTCCTGCTGGCGCGCACCGGATCCACGGCGGACGGCCGCAACGGCATTTCGGTGTTCCTGTTGCCGATGGAAACACCCGGCGTCGAGGTCCGGCGAATCGACTGCCTGGTCGGCGAGCATTCGTTCAACGAGGTATTCCTCACCGACGTGCGGCTGCCCACGGGCGCCCTGCTGGGCGAGGAAAACACCGGCTGGAACATCGTCCGACGTACCCTCGCCTATGAGCGGGTCGGGGCGCCACGCTATGCGCGGGCCGCCCTCGTACTCGACGGGCTCGCCGAGTGGGCCACGGACCGTGGCGAGTTGGCCGACCCCGGAGTCCAGGAGCAGTTCGGCGAGGCGCGGGCGTTGTGTGAGGCCGCGAGGGTTCTGGTGTACCGCGTGATCGACGAACGCGCCAAGCAGAAGGAACCATCCCCGCTGGCCTATCAGGCACGCGCGGCGATGGTGCAGGCCGAGCGCGCGGTCGGAGACCTGGCGTTGGACGTCATGGGGAGCGAAGCCCTGGTCGAGCACTCCCTCGGTGACGCCCAGTTCCGCAACTCTCTCGGCGCCGGAATCGCGGCCGGCAGCTACGAGGTCCAGCTCAACCTGATATCGCGCCTTATCCTGGGAATGCCGAAGGAATAGACATGGATTTCGAACTCTCGCAAACACAGCGTCCTATCCTGGACGCGCTCGATACACTGCTCGGCCGGCATGCCGGGGTGGAGCGATGCCGCAAACTCGCCTCGGTCGAAGGCTATGACCACGCCCTCGAACGAGAGTTGCGGGTCGCCGACTTCTTCGACCTGTTCGACGAGGACAGTGTGGGTCCGCTCGGGGCGACGCTCGCGGTGGAGCGGATCGGCGCGAACCTGGGCACGATCGCCGCCGCGGCGCACCTGCTGGTGTTGCCCGCGCTCGGGATCGCACCGCGTGAGGGCCCACTCGCCCTGGTCCAGGACGGTGCGGACCGGCCCGTCCGGTTCGCGGCGGAGGCCACCTCGATCCTGGTCGCCGGACCGGATCGGTGCACACTGTCGGCGTCGACGGCGAGCACCGACGCCGCGGTGCCCTCGGCGTACGGGTTCTCATTGGGACGGCTCGGCCCGGCCGACAAGGAACTCGAATTGGCCCCGGGAACGGCGGCGACCATGCTCAATTGGTGGCGTGTGGGCGCGTCCGCCGAGGCGGTCGGGATGATGCAGCAGGCACTGGACATCGCGGTCCAGTACGCCAAGGACCGGCAGACCTTCCGACGTGCGATCGGGTCGTTCCAGGCGCTGCAGCACCGCCTGGCCGAACTGACCATCCTCGTCGAGGGGGCCCGCTGGCTCACCTACGAAGCGGCCTTCCATAACGCACCCGCGGAGGCGTCGGCCACCGCGGCGGCGCACACGATGGCCGCCCTGGGCCGGCTGACGCGGGAGACGCACCAGATCATGGGGGCCATCGGCCTCACCCGGGAGCACGATCTACACCTCTACACGCTACGCCTGCAGTCCCTTCGGACCGAGCTGGGTGGGTTGCGCGGGCATCGGCGGGCGCTGGTCACCGCACGCTGGGGCGTGCCCGCATGATGGACCGACCCGCGGGGTTGACCCCGGACCAGCAGGCACTGGCGGAGACGGTGCGCGGCTACTGCCGAACCCGGTGCACCGAGGACATCCAGCGCGGACTCGGTGCGCGTTTCCCGATCGGATTCTGGACCGGCCTGGCCGACCTCGGAATCTTCGCCCTGGCGATGCCCTCGGAGGAGGGCGGGGCGGGCGAGATCGTCGCGGCGAGTATCGAACTCGGCCGGGCAGCGGCACCCGGACCGGTGGCGGCGACCTTCTTCGCCGCACACGCGCTGCCCGAAGACCGGTCCGGTGCACTCGTCGCGGGAGCCGAACTGGTGTCGCTCGGGGTTCCGCCGCTCATGCCCTGGGCGGCGGTCGCCGAGGTGTTCATCGAATGGGCCGGCGACGGGGCGTGGCTGGCGCGGCGGGTCGGCGAGGTGGAGCCGAAGGACACGCTCGGCAACGAACCGTGGGGTCGCGTTTCGGTGGATCGGGAACGGCTCCTCGATCGTGTCCCGGCCGCCGCCGACCTCTACCACCTCGCGGTGGCCGGGTACGCCGTGGGTGCCGGGCGGCGCGTCCTGGACACCGCGGTCGACCACGCGCGCAGCCGCGAGCAGTTCAGCCGGAGCATCGGGTCGTTCCAGGCGGTCGCGCATCCGCTGGTCAACGCTGCCCTCGAGCTCGAGGCCTCGGAGAAACTGGCTATCGTCGCCGCCCGCGCCGTCGACACCGCACCCGCGAACGGCGCCGGTCTCGCGGCGGCGGCGCGGCTGTCCGCGTCGAGGGCCGCGATGAGCGCCGCCTTCGCCGCGCATCAAACCCTCGGCGCCATCGGATACACCGTGGAGGGACCGATCGGTCATGTGACCCAACGTATCCGGCAGATCACCCTGCTGACGGATGCGGACTCCGGGCTCGGGAAGCGAGTCTTGACAGCATTTTCCGCAGAGAGGTAGAAGCATGAGCCAGCAAGTCGAGGAAGCAGCAAAGTCGACGGCCCCCGAGGTGCTGTTCGAAAAGCGTGATCACATCGCTTACATCACCCTCAACCGCCCCCACAAGGGAAACTCGTTGACAGGCACGATGATGCCCGTGATGAAGCACATCTGGGGTGAGGTCCGCGATGACCCATGGATCCGCGCGGCTATCGTCACCGGTGCCGGCGATCGACACTTCTGCACGGGGGCCGACGTGGACGCGGTCGCCTCCCGTGGCGGCATGAGCACCGGAACCGGCCCGCTTACCGACGAGGTGTACTGGTCGCCGCGTCAGAATCGGGTGTGGAAGCCGGTGATCTGTGCGGCCAACGGGCTGGTCGCCGGTGCCGGGCTGCACTTCGTCGTCGACGCCGACATCGTCGTGGCCGCGGACACCGCCAGCTTTATGGACACCCACGTCAACGTCGGCCTGGTCGGGGCGATGGAGAATATCGGGCTGGCCAAGCGCCTGCCCCTCGGGACCGCGCTACGGATGACCCTGATGGGCCGGGACTATCGGCTGCCCGCCGGGCGCGCGTACCAGCTGGGGTTGGTCGACGAGTTGGTCGCACCGGATGAGGTGATGGACACCGCGGAGCAGATCGCGAGCAGCATCGTAAAGAACTCCCCGGCCGCGGTGTCGCTGTCCCAGCAGGCGATCTGGAACTCGCTGGAGATGGGATACACCCAGGCCTGCGAGTACGGCTGGGCGTTATTGCGCATGCACTGGGCGCACCCGGACGCTAAGGAGGGCCCGCGCGCCTTCAGCGAACGGCGCCCACCGAACTGGACCACCCCCGAACGCCCGGAGGCCTGACATGGACTTCGGATTCTCGCCGCAGGAAGAACAGTTCCGAAGCGAGGTACTCGACCTCCTCGACAAGTTCCGCGGTGTCGACGGATACTTCCACCGCGGAGTCGATGCTTGGAAGGCCGTGGAGCAGGTCTACCGGGAACTCGGTGAGCGTGGCTGGCTCTCGCTGTCCTGGCCGGTCGAATTCGGCGGCGGCGGAATGCCGCCAGTCTACGAGTTCATCCTGTGGGACGAGATGGCGTATGCGCGGATCGCGCGACCTCCGATGGGGCCGGGTCTGGTCGCCAAGGCGTTGATGACGCACGGGACCCCCGACCAGCACGACCGCTACCTCCCCGCGCTGCGCGCCGGCACCATGAACTTCTGCCTCGGCTACTCCGAGCCCGACGCCGGCTCCGACCTTGCCGCCGTGCGCACCCGCGCCACCCGCGCCGGTGAGGTGTATCGCATCGACGGGGCCAAATGCTGGACCTCCAATGCCCATTGGGCCGACAACATCTGGCTGCTCGCCCGCACCGGGGACGCGGGCAGCCGCTCCCGTGGGCTCAGCGTGTTCATCGTGCCGCTCGACTCCCCCGGCATCACCATTTCACCGATCCCGACACTCGAGGGTGGCCGCCTCAACGAGGTCCGGTTCGACCATGTCGAGGTGCCCGTCGAGAATCGGGTCGGCGAGGAAAACCACGGCTGGCAGGTCGTCGGTTCGGCCCTCGCCGTCGAACGGCACGTGCAGTTCCCACCGAAACGAGTGCGCCGCGACCTCGAGGACCTCATCGACTGGGTCGAGAAGAACGGCCTCGACGACACACCCCTGGTGACGCAGCGGCTGTCGGATCTCGCGGTCAAGGTCATGGAAGTCGAGGCGTTATCACTCGCACTCCTCGGCGAGGTCACCGCCGGCGAACCCTCGGCGGTGGCCGCGGCGTATCACAAGCTCGCCGGCACCATCCTGTGCCAGGACATCGCCCGAGCCGCGATGGAGTTCGGGACACCGGAGGCACTGGTTCGAGGCACTGATGTCGAATTCATGTGGCGCCAGGCGATTCTGGAGACCATCGGCGGCGGCACTTCCGAGGTCATGCGCGGCGTGATCGCCCGGCAGTCGTTGCATCTGGACAGCACGCTCTAACCGCCACCACGGCGGCTTCATCCGACGTCTCAGTCGAGCCCGGTCGTTGCGACGGCAACTCGGGCCGTCGCATCTCTCCGTCAATTGCCCGTCAACCGCGAAAGTCACCATGACCGTCACCGAAGCCAGCGACAACCACACCACCATCGCCGACCTCGGCCGCGACGAAGTGCGCGCTGCCGCCGCCGAGGTCGGGCTGCGCCTGAACGACGCCGACTGCGATGCCTACCTCGCCGCTCTCGCAGGCAACGTCAACGCCTACCGCGCGGTGGCGGCCATGAGCCGCCACGGCGCTGGACACGCGGGAGGCAGATCGCAGCTGGCACGAACCGGCCGACAACCCGCTCGGTGCCTGGTATGTCCAGTGTCGCGTGCAGACCCGCACCGACGGGCCATTGGCCGGGCGCACGGTCGCCCTCGAGGACAGCGTGTGCCTGGCCGGGGTGCCGATGATGCACGGGGCCGCAATGCTACGCGGATTCACCCCGAGCCAGGACGCCACCGTCGTGACTCGGTTGCTCGACGCCGGCGCGGTCATCGCCGGCAAGGCCCATTGCGAAGGCTTCTCGTTCTCCGGCGGCTCCCACACCTGTGCTGCTGGTCCCGTGCGGAATCCGCACAACCACCAGCGCAGCTCGGGCGGCTCCTCCTCCGGCTGCGGCGCGCTCGTCGCCGCCGGCGAGGTGGACATGGCGCTAGCCGGGGACCAGGGCGGCTCGATCCGCATGCCCGCCTCATGGTCGGGTGCCTATGGACTCAAACCCACCCACGGCCTCGTCCCCTATACCGGGATCGCACCAGTGGAGGCCACCTTCGACCACGCGGGCCCGATCACCACGAACGTGGCCGACAACGCGCTGATGCTCGAGGTCCTCGCCGGTGAGGACGAGCTCGACCCCCGCCAGCACAATCTGATCACCCACCCCTACCGGCAGGCACTGACCGGCGAGTGTGCCGGGCTTCGGGTCGGGGTACTCCGCGAGGGATTCGGCACCGCGGCTTCCGAACCCGATGTCGATGCCGCCGTCCGGGCCGCTGCCGACTCGTTGCATCGACTCGGCGCCACGGTCGTGGAGATCTCTGTACCGGCACATGCCCTCGGACCCGACATCGTCGCCCCGATCATTCTGGAAGGCGCTCCGCCACAGCTGATGTTCGAGGCGGGGCTCACCGCCAACTGGCACCACCACGGCACCGGCCTCCTCGACGCCACGCGAGGCTGGCGCGACCACGCCGACGAATTCAGCGAATCGGTGAAGATCACCATGATCGGCGGCGCCCTGTTCCGCCGCCGATACGGCGGCCAGCTCTACAGCAAGGCGCTCAACCTGGTGCGCACCCTACGCGGCGCCTACGACGAGGCGCTCGGTCGCCACGACCTCCTTTTGTTGCCGACCATGCCGATGAAGGCGACACCGCTCCCGTCGGAGGACTCGCCCCGCGAGGTGATCACCCACCGAGCCGTCAACACCTGCCCCTTCAACGCCACGGGCCACCCTGCCATAACCGTTCCCTGCGCCCTCCGTGACGGTCTTCCGGTCGGCATGATGCTCGTCGGGCGACACTTCGACGAACCTACGATCTATCGCGCGGCGCACGCCTACGAACAGGCCCAGGACTGGACCACCCAGTAACCCGCGCGACATCCGAACTGCCACACCACCGGCAGTCCGTCCGCGCGGTGTCGGTCGAACCGCGCCCGGTCGGCGCCACGTCACAACCCGAGGGCCCGGCAACCGCCATCGTCGCGCTTCCCGAGATCGTGGCCCTGTCTAGCCCGTGCGCGCACGAGATCCCTTGGCTGGATCACTTTCCTCCCGTTTCAAGGTTGCCGGACCCACTAGAAGAGGATACTGTTTAGTGATGTTTCGCACAGTTGGCTCGCAATGTCGGATCATAACCTCGTAATCAATGCCCTGAACCATGCCGTTGGGACCAACCGATGTGCCATCTCCTACAGGCGACCGGGTCAAGTCCGGTCAGACGGGTCGAGCGGACGACGTGGGCGAACGAGCGAGTTCGGCCCCAATCGGCAGCCGACCCACCGCGCCACGACACCGAGAGGACACCTTGCACACAAATAGTTCGGACTTCCGCACCACACGTCCCACCGCCGTAGGCCGGATCGCGGCGGGCACCTGGACCGCCCCCGACCTCGTTATCGTCAACCGCGACCCGTGTGGATGTTGGCGCTCCTTGCGCTAGGAGCAATCGACAAGAGGCGCACGGCCCGTCGACGCGGTGAGTGGATCCAGGCGCGATGTGCCGGTGCCGGAACACGAAATCGACGGACCCCGGGCCCGCATTGCAAGCGCAACACAGCCGCACGACGACGCGTCCGCCCACGAAATTTCGCGCCTCACCCCAATCCTCAATCCCCGACCGCTGGGAGTCCTGCATGAATCCCCAACAGCACCGACAGATCACTGAAGCTGCACCATCGCACGACGAGTCCGTTCGGGCGGACAGCCGGCACGCACAGCTCCGCAAGGTGGCCCTGTCCAGCCTCCTGGGCACCGTCATCGAGTACTACGACTTCCTGCTGTACAGCACCATGGCCGCGTTGGTGTTCGGGCGGTTGTTCTTTCCGTCCTCGAACCCGGCCGTATCAACCATTGCAGCGTTCGGCACCCTCGCTGCCGGCTATGTCGCACGACCGCTCGGAGGACTTCTGTTCGGGCACTTCGGCGACCGGCTCGGCCGGAAGTCGATGCTGATGGTGACGATGATGTTGATGGGGGTCGCCAGCTTCCTCATCGGCGTCCTCCCCACCTACGGGTCGATCGGCGTCCTGGCACCGGTGCTCCTCGTGGCGCTGCGGGTGGTGCAGGGTATCGCGGTCGGGGGCGAGTGGGGTGGAGCCGCGCTCATGGTCGCCGAGCACGCCGACGCCCGACGCCGCGGCACGTGGACCGGGATCATGCAACTCGGATCCCCGATCGGCATGCTGTTCTCGACGCTGGCGGTCACCCTGGTCAGCCTGCTGCCGGACGGAAGCTTCTACTCATGGGGCTGGCGGCTGCCCTTCCTGGTGAGCGCAGTGCTGCTGCTAATCGGGCTTTACGTTCGGGTGAGTGTGGCCGAAAGTCCGGTGTTCGAGGGGGCGGCGGAGAAGGCGAAGCCCGGCGCGCAGGCCAAGGCGCCCGTGCTGCAGATCCTGCGAGAGCCGCGCTCGCTCATCCTGGCCTGTGCGGTAGGAATTGGGCCGTTCGCGTTGACCGCCCTGATCAATTCCCAAATCATCGCCTACGCCACCGGCATCGGCTACGGCCAGGCCGAAGTGATGCGGGCGCTGCTGTTCACGTCGGTGGTCTCACTGATCTGCATTCCCCTGCTGTCCGCGCTCTCGGATCGGGTGGGACGGCGCGCGGTGAGCCTGGTGGGCGCCGTCGGTGCCGTCCTGTTCGCCCTCCCACTGTATGCGCTCATCAATACCGGTTCCCTCGTCGTGATGATAGCTGGTCTGATGTTCGCGCAACTGCTACAGAACCTCATGTATGCCCCTCTCGCACCGTTGCTTTCAGAGATGTTCGGAACCGGCGTTCGCTACACCGGGGTGTCTCTGGGCTACCAGTTGGCCAGCCTGATCGGGGCCGGTTTCACACCGTTGATCGCGAGCAGCCTCCTCGCGATGTCCGGGGGGTCGAGCCTGCCGCTCAGCGTCATCATTGCAGTAACGTCCGTCGTCACCATCGTCGCGATGTGCCAGATAGTCGAACCCCGCGGACGCGACCTCACCACCGATCCACTCTGAAACCCTGTCCCGAAACATAATCCACGAATCATCACGACTGTCGCGTCCGTGAAACCCATCCGCGAGCGTGTGAAACCACGGCACGTGAGGACCATCATCTGCACACTTGCGAACTACGCCAAACACTCACACGCATCAGACCCCTGATGCCTGAGACAACCCGGTCCGTTCTCACGGTCGGGAATCGGAACCCTGTTCGGGGTTGGGTGTGATTAGACCACCCCGTCTGCTCCCGCACCTCGCATATGAATCACACGCGCGGAAACAAAACACCACGATCAGGAACAGCGATGAACACCGACCACCGGCCCCACACCGCCGCGGTCCAGACGAACCACCAGGCGGCGATCGACGGTCAGCTACGGAGGTACCGGTGTCGAAAGCTCCGGGAGAGGCTGGCGCGACAGAATCCGCACCACCTCACCGGCGAGGCGGCAGAAATTCTTCGGTTTGCTCTGATCTGGGCGCCGTACGGCGGAGCACCTGCCGAGGAAATCTTCCAGAAATTTGGCATGGCACCGCACCGGTTTGTCGACAAGCTCTGGCAGACAGTAGAAGACGCCGAATACGACCTGACGATAACCCGCGAATTCGCGGCCGTGTACCCCCACCCGGATCCAACTGCCGTAGCGAGCGAAACATCGTCAACCTGATGAGCCGACTCTCGACGAAGGCGCGAACTCCAGCCCCGAACCGTGGTGCCGTCCCGAGAACCCATCCGAAATCACCCGACCCCGCCCCGCAACTCCATTCCACGGAGCCGCCCGATCCGTGCTTGCAACTGACGTACCCAGCGTGCGGCACAACGTAGCGGCGCGGACACGGTGAGCAGCAGACCTTAACGCTGACCAATTACCTCTGGCGTATTCCACGCCTTACCCACTGGTGGTGACGCTTGTACAACTCGACAGAGACCAATAACGCAACACACATTATCGGCGACGACATGGCTCACCCTCCGGCCACCGGACCGAAACGGTCGACCGCCCGCTGGGTCGGGATCCTGGCGATCCTGCTGTTGCTCACCGAGCAGGCCGCGCTCGCCTTCGGTCTGTTCGCCCCGGCGCTACCGGCCATCGCCGAGCGATTCCGGACCACCCACGTGATCTGGGTGATGACTGCACTCGTGCTCTCAGCGGCGGTCTCCTCCCCCATCCTTGGCAAACTCGCCGACATCTACGGCAAGAAGCGCATCCTGGTGATCACCGCAGGCATCGCCAGCCTGGGTGCGATGGTTTCCGCAGTCGCGCCGACGTTCCCGATCTTGATCGCCGGTCGGTTCCTCGCCGGCGTCGGGTTCGCCTTCACCGCGCTCGGCTATTCCCTCATCCGAGACATCTTCCCTTCACGACTGCAACCGCTTTCAATCAGCCTCGCGAACACCGGGGTGGGCATCGTCACGGTCGTCGCGCCACTGACGTCCGGTCTGCTGATCGATCATATCGGCGTCGGCGCGGTGTTCTGGTTCTCCTTCGCGCTCTGCGCCGCCGGCGGGATCCTGGCACTGCTGTTCGTGCCGGAGACACCGATCCGAGCCACGGCGTCGGTTGACTGGCTGGGTGCGGCGCTCCTGACGCTGGGGCTGTTCACTCTGATGCTCGGCCTCTCGCGGGGCGGCATCTGGCAGTGGACCGATCTCCGCACCGTCGCGTGCTTCGCCACCGCCGTCGTCAGCCTCGCCGGCTGGGCGGTCTGGGAACGACGGTGCGCCGAGCCGCTGATCAGCCTCGACACGATCGCGAACCGGAAAGTCGGCCTGGTCCTACTGTCCGGTGGCATCGCTTACGGTGCAACGACTCTCATCTCGAGCATGCTGCCGATGTTCTTGCACAACCCGCCCGATGCGGCGCCCTACGGGTTCGGGTTGTCCGTCACCGAGATGGCCTGGTGGATGCTCCCCGGCGGGACACTGATCATTCTCGGCGGCATCTTCGTCGGGCTCACCGCGAACAGTATCGGATTCCGCCGGCACCTGATCCTCGGCGCCACCCTGATCGGTGTCGGGGCGATAGTGCTGGCGTCGGTGCCCCGCACGGCCGCCGTCGTGATCGTGGCCTATGCGATCATCGGGTTCGGTTCGATGATCTACGCGGCGATCCCGAATCTGATCCTCAGCGGTCTGCCCGAAGACGAACGCGCGGTGGGCGCCAACTGCACCGGCATGGCACAGGCACTCTCCGGAGGACTGCTCTCCACAATCGGCTTCGCAGTACTCGGGGCACACGTGCTGTCGGTGGGCGAACACGAAGTGCTCTACTCCGCGAGCGGATTCACTATCGCGTTTCTCGTCGCGGCAGGATCTGCACTGCTCGGCGCGGCCCTTGCGGTCGCGATTCCCAAGCACGAAAGAGAGCGTGATGACCTGTCGCCCCTGAAATCGCTCGAAAGCGGAAAATAGCACCAACCGCGGTCAACGGACCACCTGTGGCGCTGCCGCTGAGTGCCGTGACGTCTCCTCGTCAATGCCTCGCTGGCCGCGGTGCGCGCAAGCCATCTCCCAATCACCCGCGTACTACGTAGACACTATGGCCGTGTCCTGTCATCGCCGAACCCGCATACAAACGTGAGTCACCAACAGGCGGGCGGCCATCGGCTCCGCAAGCGGTCCCACAGCTCCACCATCGTCGACGAGGCCGCGGTCATCACCGACGACCCCGCCAGCGCCGCTCATGCGGCCCGCGGCTTTGAATACCAGGGGCGGCGTAACAACTCGGATCGGAACCCCTAAACCCGAATGCACCGAT
>NZ_LTCZ01000086.1:0-10521 GCF_001583455.1 Rhodococcus sp. LB1
GGGCGCACGTTGGCTGCTCGTGCGGTGACGGCGCGTCGAAACCCCTGATTCGGTGCGATTCGGGGTTCTACGGCCATCCCACCATCGGTGCCGCGATCCGCGCCGGCGCCGATGTGTCGGTCACGGTGCGGCCTGACCTCCACCATCAAACGTGCGATCGCCTCCATCGACGCCGACGAGTCCGCGTGGACGCCGATCGAGTACACCAACGCCGTCTACGACGAGGGCACCGACACCTGGATCTCGCGGGCGGAGGTCGCCGAGATCTCGTTCACCGCGTTCACCTCCCAGCGCAAGGCCCACCACATCCCCGGTCGGCTGGTGGTGCGCCGCATCCCGGACCTGCGACCACCCAAGGACCAGGGCCAGGGCACGTTGTTCGACATCTGGCGGTTCCACGCGTTCAGCCGCCACCACCGCCCCCGACGAGGTCGATACCGTCGCCGCCGACAAAACCCACCGCCAGCACGCCGTCATCGAGCAGGTGCACACGGACCTGAAGAACTCCGCACTCGCCCATCTACCGTCGAACTCGTTTCCGGCGAACGCCGCGTGGCTGGTCTGCGCGGTGATGGCGTTCAATCTCACCCGTGCTGCCGGCACCCTCCGGCGCACCATCGTCTCGGTCCCCGCCCGCATCGCCTCCTCGGCGAGACGGTTGACGCTGCACCTGCCGACCGACTGGCCGTGGGAAACAGCGTGGCACAACTTGTTCGATAACACCTTCGGTCGCGCACACCCGATCGTCGCCTAACGCCCAGGACACTTGCCCACCCTCAACGCGAAAGCCCCAGTGGAACAACCCGACACGAGAGGTCGGACGCTCAACCACGCCCACACACCGTACCATGCCGCCCAACGAAACTCGCAGCGATCAGGTCAGCGAATCGGTGCATTCGGGGTGAACCACTGGACTCAAAGCACCCTGACAGCCAGGGGTCCCGAATCCGGGATCAGGCCGCCCTATCCGTCCCCTCGCCTCCTCCGACTCACCGGTCGAACATCAGAGTCAACTGTGGATCCGTGGCCCTAGTACTGCCTCCGAATCTAGAGGAAGACCCCCCATCTGGGTGACGCATGCGTGTCGTTCATGCATGAAACTCGAGTCACAGTGTGAGTAGACCCGGGCAACAGCGCCTGCACGTCCCGGCACTGTTCAGCCAACACCAGAGAGAAGGTTGATCATGACAATGGTCAAATCCGCCGACACCGCGACAATTCCCGAAGAGGCAGCACAGGAGACGGTTACGACTCGCGGACAGCAGGTGAAGTCATGACGCAGAAGCGCGGGAACACCGCGATGAATGTCCGGCACGCCTTCTATGTCGTCGCCGGGATCGCGGCGCTTTTCCTGACCTGGCCATTCGCGTTCGACTGGATCGGCGACGGCGGCAACATCCTCAACCCCATCGAGTTCTTCGGTGACGGTATCAAACCGGGTGGAACAGCTGCCTTCCTGAGCATCGACATGCTGATCGCATGGACGGTCTTCATCGTGTGGGTGCTCACGGATACCGTGCGGATCGGCATGGGCCGGAAGTGGGGCGTGGGCTTCATGCTGCTGTCCTACATCGGGGTCTCGATGGCCTTTCCTTTCTATCTCGTCGCCCGTGAGCGATTCTTGGCACGCGCCGCTACCGGTCGATCAGAAACGGCGACAATCGACAGTCCGGCGTCCGAAGCCGCGTGAGGCTCGCAAACACTTGTAGGCCTCTAGCAACTCAGCGAGGCGGCTCGCGTTCGGTCCATTCGCGTAAACATGCCAGATGGATGCGCGCGGTCTGCCCGGAAAAATGAGAACAGCAGAGGGTGCACAACACGGGTGGATGCTGTTCTACGGGCCTCACAGTGGGGAATCAGCCGTTTGATCTAGGGTTTGTAGGTCGTCCGGGGGTGACTGCAGCGGTTCGTGACCTCCTCACCGTGGGATAGGTTCCGGTACGGAAATACCTGTCTGCTACCGTGCGCAGAACGAACTGATTGCGGTGTCGGCGGCACGCTCGGTGTAGCCGACTCCCTCGGGGGATCATCGCCGACACTGGCTACGGCGAATCGGCTGCGTCCGCCCGGATCTGACGGTGCGGCACCTGACCTACGTCGCCGCGACCATGGGCGCACCCCGCAAGGCGGTCCCGACCGCTACCATGCGCTCGTTGTTGGTGGGGTTTGCGCGCACCACCGGCGCCCGACGTCGGCGGTGCCCTGCCGTGAGCCCGGGACCCGTCAAATCCACCTCAGACCCAGTCGAACCCACCAATCACTCCTGATCTCCCGCCCGAGGGCACGCAGATAACGGAGCCGGTGTGACTGGCCGAGATCCACTGGTGCACCGAGCGTTATATCCGAAACCAAAGACCGGCATCGGTCTGGGTCTCGACCGAGTCGAAGTCCGCTTCTTGCTCGGCTGGCATCACCACACCACCCTAGCCACCGCCGCGAATCCGTCCGGCCTTGACACGTTGCCAGTTCACCTCCGCAAGAGCAGGGGACTGACTCTCAGCGCCATCGCGCGCAAGTGCGACGCGCAGCGAACTATCGATCGAAACCTGTCCTCTGGGGCAGCATCACCCGCGTCGCCGTCCGCGTTCTTCATCGACCACCCCGCGGAAGGACCGGAGAGCCGGTGACCTGGCCAAACGCACCTGAGGTGCTCGGCCGGGCTGGACTGACCGACGCAGTGGTAGCCGAGGGCGGCCCGAGTTGGGATCTCGCATGGACAACCGCCTGCAACGCCGACGGCAAGGTCCGCGACAGTTCTAATCTGCGAAGTTCGGCAGTTGGATCTGCCCGACGGGTTCGAAAATATACTGGTGATCGTCCGAAGGCGCGGAATGCGTAGCTCCGGTTCACCGACCGCGATGACCTACGATTGACCGCAGTCCCCACCAGCACCGTCCGGGGTCAATTGTCGGGTCGGATCTGGAATGTGGCACCGCCGCACGCGGAGAACCGCGATCGCCGCGCTAAAGCCATAGAGCTGCAGTCTTTTCCGATTGTCCCGCCTCGACCGAGATCGGATTCGGCTCTTGATCGCGCAAGTCGTGTCCGAACTCATGCGTGGGTCAGGTGCGCACGTTCGGTGATCACGAGGCCCGGCTGAGGAACCCAATCGCCTGCACCCGCTGGTGTGCTCGATCGTCGGACTCATCGTCCGCCGCACCCACCTGACACTCACGGCCGACGGCGACTGGATCGACGTTCGAAACACTCGATCCGAAGCCGGAATTGGCCGGCACCGCGCCCCCCGCAGGGTCGGAGTCAAGCCCCAACCCGCTGCCGTGTCCGTCAGCCTTCTCGCCTTGCCCGAAAGGGCCGGTAGCAGCGTCACCGCATTGGCCCCCGGCGGAATTAGCGGAAAGAAGCCGGTCTACCTCCACAGTGAGACCGATAACCCCCAACGTGGTGATGCACGGGAGCCTGTCCGGCGGTCAGACTTAAATCACCAAAAAGATGCGCCTACAGCCACTTCGAATGAGCTGCAGCCACGCCAGCATGGAAAGGATGCCAGCGATGACTGGTGATCGGAGCGGAAACTAGTGACCAGCCACGATGTCGATAACGATTGGCACCGTTCGGCAGCATCGAACCGAGCAGCATCCGCTGCAAAATGGACCCGGAGGGACTACATGCTTTCCATGTCTTACAAGACGATCCACTTACCGTCTACCACCCCATAGATCATGACTGTACCCACGATTACGACACGTGCGAATATGATGCCCAGCGATAAGAACGACGAGTTCAATGCCAACCTGGTAGTCCGCAACCGCAGCACGCCCTCTGAAGGGGTAGTACTGCTGGACCTTGCACACCCGGAAAATGATGCTCTGCCACGGTGGGAGCCGGGGGCACATATCGACTTGCTCCTCGCCGATGGATTAACGCGCCAGTATTCGCTGTGCGGCGATCCTGCCGATTCAGAAACATGGCGAGTCGGCATCCTTCTCGACTCCAATTCTCGGGGGGGGTCGCACTTTGTCCATGAACGACTCCACACAGGGGCAACCGTACGAGTAGGCGGCCCTCGCAACAATTTCCCACTTATCGAGTCCCCCCGCTACCGCTTCATCGCTGGCGGTATCGGTATCACCCCAATAGTTGCAATGATCGAGGCGGCTGAGCGTGCAGGCAGCGATTGGACCCTGCTGTACGGCGGGCGAACAAGAGCATCCATGGCTTTTGCAGCCGACCTCACCACGAAATACGGTGATCGAGTCACTGCCTGGCCACAGGATGAAAGAGGTCTGCTCGATCTCGAAGGCTTCTTGAAAGAGCCCGAGGGCGACACGCTCCTGTACTGCTGCGGACCCGAGCCACTGCTGGCCGCCGTGGAGCAGCACAGCGCACACTGGCCGGCGGGGCTCCTTCATATCGAACGGTTTTCCGCGAGAACGCTTCCAGACGTCCCAGCAGGTGACGAACTCGCAGAGTTCGAGGTGGTGTGCCAGCGTTCCGGCGTCACATTGGAAGTGGCGTCTGGAAAGTCAATCCTGGAAACCCTGGAGGAAGCTGGCGTCCCTATCATTGCCAGCTGCCGTGAAGGCGTATGCGGCACGTGCGAAGTGCGGACATTGGAGGGGACACCAGATCATCGCGATTCGGTCCTCTCAAAGGCTGAGCAGGATTCCGGAGAGGTAATGATGGTGTGCGTATCGCGTGCCTGTACGAAGAGACTAGTACTGGACCTATAACCAACGAGCGTCAGTACCGAGGTTCGCACACACTGAAAGCCCACTTACCGGCCGCCATTCAGCGCCTTTTTGAGCCGCGGCTTACCTACCTTCGAGTTTTGCTGTCAGCCGGGCCGTACGAGGGAAAGTTATGAAGCGAGGGACAAGCATGAAAGAGAAAAAACGATGAAAGTTCGCGATATCGATATCGACTTTTCGACGGCCGAAGTTTTCTGGACGCCGAAGTCACCAGAGTTTGCCCAATTCTGGAACGCCACCTCCAGCTATCTGCCGTACTTGGAACCCTTTCTGAACCGTGTCGTCCGCGAGGGCATGGGACAGCTTTCCGATGGTGATGCGCAGTTCCGTGAGGATTGCCGAATCTTCATTGCCCAGGAGGGGCAACACTATCGTAACCACGAGAAATTCAACACCATGTTGAGGGCATCGGGATACCCAGAACTGGACGACCGCGAAGCGGTCATGAAAGCCAACTACGAAGGATATCTGAAGGACAGGGGCCTCAAATTCTGTCTCGGATACGCCGAGGGCTTTGAGACGCTGGGCCCCATCTTGGCTTGCTATTTCTTGGAAAGCGCACGCGAGTTGCAAGATCCCGAGCTCGATGATCCCACGGCGGATCTGTGGCGTTGGCATCTCGCGGAGGAATATGAGCACCGTCATGTCTGCAACCATCTGTTCCATCGACTGTTTCCTGGGTACTGGTATCGCCTCTTCGGCATCTTCTACTCGGGGCGGCACATGTTCGCATACATGATCCGCACCACGTTGTATCTGTTGGGTGAAGATTATCGGGCGGGCCGCATCCGTAATCCGTGGCGAAGTCGCTTGCGGTTGTTGGGTGTAGGCGGTCGTATGCTCGCCTACGTTCTTCCGCGCTTGATACAATCCATGCATCCGTCTTACGATCCGCTCGATATACCACCGCCCGAGCGCTCAATGGAGGTTCTTGCGAAGGCCGAGGAACTGTGGGCTCGGAAGCGTCCACAGTGACACGGTCGCACGAACATTCTCCGTAGGGCACAGATGCGAACAGTTCCGCGATGTATGAGTCGGTGCACCAGACGAGGAACCGGTGTAGGCGGTGGCGGTGGCGGGCCAGTGCGCGTCACCGCCGATGCGGGCGATCTCGCACAGGGCTCGTAGTTCTGCCTACGCGATGCAGGCGGCGAGTACCTGTCCGGTGTTTTCTCCTCACCGAAAGTGTTTCCATTCTCGCGCCGTGTCTGTTGACAACCGGTCTCGCGCTGCGAGCTGGTGGAGGTGCTCGACCACCACGGTGGCGTTCGGCAGCATCCGGTGGGGGCCGACGGTGGCCGGATCTTTCGCCGCGTGCTGGACTTCCCCTGGACTCGGAGTGTGGGCATGCAGCGATTCCACCCGCCGAGGTGGTGCGCCGGATGTCTCGACCACGCGGGCTCTGGTTCCTATCAGGTCGACGAATGCCCCGGTGCCCGGTGCACCGGTGCACGGTGCACGGTGCCAGTACACCTCTGCCGGCTACCTCGGACACGGCGCGGCCGTCGTCACCGATCTCCTTTCGCGATCCGGGTGCGCAGGTTGCAGATGACCCGGGACCGCGACGGTTCTGCTCGATCGCATCGATGAACTATGTACGCTCGCGGTGATCCTCTCGGCACGGTCACCGAGTGTTGCACCCGTGCAGCAGTGTTCGTCTTTTCTCTGCGAGATGTACATCGGATGTGGTCACCTCTCCTAGACCGACGACGTCGATACACCCCGCCCGGCGAGCACGGTGTACCCCCCGGTGACCACCACCTCCCCGCTGTGTCATCCGGTTGCAGGGCCTCCCCCGACAGCACAGCCTGTCAGCCCCGGGTTTTGTCTAGGTTTTATCTGGATTCCAGTATTGGGTCTGTTCGAAATTCGCGGCATGCATCTCCTCGAATCGGTTGATGGGCCTGACCGACTTCGCCATTGCGGCCTTCGCTCGTTGAACGAGTCGACATGCCGTTCGGTGGTCGCTTGCGCAGCTCGGCGGGGTTCCATGAGAGCGACCATGTGCGTCATCCTCCCTGGTCGGATGTCTTCATAAGACGCAGCCAACCATCGTGGTCGATGCCGACCTCCGAACATGTGCGCGCGGCCACCGCACCCGCACATTTCCATTTCGGCGTGCAACAACGCACCACGTCCGTCGCCGAAGACCCTCGTGAAATTGCTGCGCCACTCTTCCCTGGAGCAACATCCCGTCGCTATCAAGCGATCGCCCGACTTGTCTAATTGTTGTTGCAGGACAGTCGCTTTCGCCAATCTGCATACAATACCGACGATCTCGCGCAACTCCGGACAGCTTCCCTGCGCGCCAGCTGGTTTGCCTCACGAGGGCAGTTGGTTCCAACGCAAGTAGTCGAAACCTGCCTGCTCACCGTTGATCCGTCATCTCGAGATAGCGGTAGATCGCTTCGGACCGATTCATGGCGCCCAGCTTGCGAAGTATCTTCTTGACGTGCGTTTTCACCGTGAAGATGCTGATGACGAGCTCGTCCGCGATCTCGGCGTTGGATGCGCCCCGGACCAGCAACCTGAAGACCTCACGCTCACGAGTCGTCAGCGATGCTAGCGCGACGGGGTTCAGGTCGTCATGGGAAGTCCCGGGCAACGCCGATACCTGCTCGGCCGAGTTCTCATCGACGAAGCTGACATCAGCGTGTTCGAGGAGCTCGGCTTCGCGGGCTTCCTGTTGCAGGCGTTGGACGATCAAATTCTTCTGTTCACTGAGGTGGTCGGCAAGCATTGCCCGTTCGAACAACGTCCCGAAACTGCGAGCATATGCCCCGAGCACGTCCCGGACCACAACATCCGCCGGGTCCCCAGACGAGCGACAGCCGTGCACAAGACCGATGACGCCGGTCGACAGGGTGATCGGGGCAACCACATAGGAGTTGGTGGCGAGCATCTGCAGGGCCTCGTAGCTCGGCCGTATATCTGAGTCCGGACCCGCGAGTATCGGGCAGCGGGCTTCCGACGCCCGACTCTCGGCAGATTCGAAGCCGAGGGGTAATGCCTGCAGCGAACTCAGGGCCTCGCCCGAGCCCGTCGCGCTGTGGAGTTCGAGCGCTGTCCACGTGCCGTTGTGCACTTCCGAGAGGAGAATGCGGTCGAGTCCCGCCGCGCTCGCGGCCTCGACGCAGATTCGTTTACGAAGGCCGGCAACGGACTCCGAGCCGCGCAATCGCCGGATCGCACTGGCAAACTCGCTGGGTTGCACGATGTGCCCCGGTCCCGCGTGCGCCATGCGAATCCGCATGCGCGTGTTCTGGAGGTCGACAATGACGCGACCGAGAGCTCGTTGCTGTTCGCTGCCAAGTTTCGGAAGCGTCGCAAGTGCCGATTCGGTGGCCTCGTCGAGCAGGGCCATCTGAGTACCGAGCGAGACCCCTCGAATCTCGTGGGCGCGAGGACCGACACCGTAGTCGTCGCGGAGCCGATCGAGGAGGACCATGACGGCGTGCGACAACTCGCGGTCGCTGGTCGACCGCACGGCGGCTCGCCCCGTTTTGCCGGTCATCTCGCTCGTCGGGCCTGACTCGAGAAAAGGGCCGCGGCCGCAGCGCGTGTCGGTGCGTGCAGCTTCTTGAGCACGGCTTTCACATGCGACTTCACGGTGCCCTCGGAGATGACCAGAGCCTGCGCGATCTGATTATTGGTGGCCCCGGTTGCCAGGTGAGATAGGATTTCGCGCTCTCGGACGGTCAGCACGCTGTTGATCTCGAGCACCCGATTCTCCCCGGCCTCGTCGGAGGAACTGTCGGCCGGTGCAGCAGCCTCACGAGATAGAAGCGCGTCCGCCTTCGAAATCCGGTCCAGCATTAGCTGGGTTGCATCGAACGACTCCTCAACCCGAGCACGCTGCAACTGGATTCGGTGCTTCAGCACCGCTTGCTCGTAGACGATGGCCAGAATCGTCGCGAAGGTGTCCAACCGATCCCGATCATGCGGATCGAGGATATCCACCGACCCGGGCCGATCGGCATGGAGCAGTCCGATGACCTTCCCTGCGGACATGATGGGCGCCGCGACGTACGCCGACGTCCGGGATCGACTGACGATCTCCTTATGCGTCCGGTCGTCGTCGAAGGGGTCCGCGACCAGGGCGGGAACTCGGCGTCGAACCAGCTCAGTTTCCAGAGGCGCTTCAGCCAGGGACAATACCGCGTTGTCGATGTAGTCGGAGAAGTCGAGAGGTGAGCCGTTGAGCCCAGGCTGCAGATAGAGGTGTCGGGGCTGCCACAGCGAGCCGGAAACAGCGGAGATCATGGAGCGCGCGAAGGGCATTTGCGTGCACACCACCTCTGGCGCTGCCTCGATGATCTGTCGCGGGGGAAGTCCCCGGAGCCGCGCTGCAGCGTCATGTACCTCGCCGAGCTCCGCGATCCGGCGGATCGCCTCGGCCTTTGCGACCTGCTCTTGAAGACGTTCGATGTCGACGAGAACACGGCATGCGTCTCCGATGTCGGCCACAGTGAGACGCCCGTCGGTCAGCGCGTCAGCGAGGCGGTTCCGGGCCGCGTCCAACGACATAGTCAGCGTAGGAGCGCAAACTGCGATTGAATGGTCGGCCAGCAGTTTTCCTGCGGTATCGAGGCTGCCGGTCGCCTGCTGGACGAGATCCGCAAGATACGGGTCCGTCAGGCTCGTCGTCCGGCTCACCGTTGCTCCTCTTCGGTTGCATGCTTGTCATCACTGAAAACTCTCATCGTGACTGACATCACTCATGAAGTATAACGGGTTCCTGGTCAGTTATGCGAATGGTATGACCTAATTCCGTTGTTGGGATCCCCGCGGACGGTCCACGGGGTTGATTCATGCGGGTAGATCGCGGGGTAACGACCCGCGCTAGCGTCTCGACAGCGCACGTTTGCACATCATCGAATTTGCGCCTTCAACCAGCATCGCAGCTCAGGGGGCGATTCGTGCATGTGGATGAACAGCGAGTAGCCAGCTACCGTACCTGTCCACCCGTCGTCGGGGACTGGGCAGTGGTAGCCGAGCACCCTGCCTCCTAGCTGACGACACCGAAGTCACCGCCCTCAGCCACGGCATTGCCCCCTCACCGGCATCTACAGGAGAGACTTGGCCGACGCGGGGTAACCCTGTCGACGTCGCATTAGCCCTCCTGTCGCGAAACGTCGGCAGCGCGCCGACGACTGCCCTCTCGATCGACGAACACATGCCGCCGCCCGACGCGATCCTTCGGTTCGCTCCTGCACTCTGTCGACCGGAAGTACTCGCCAGAAGTGTCCGTCACGTAATTCCTCATGCTCGGGAGTGCTGAGTCGAGGACGGGGTGCGGATCAGGTTGCGCTGGCGGCGCGGTGTCCGGGACGTTTGCGGGGCCGGTAGGACGGTCCGTCCATCAGGATTTGATGGCAGGTGTTGATGAGTAGTGCCGCATCAGGCAACGTTTGCCTTGTTCACGATTGTTCCGCCAGATGATGTAGCGGCGGATCATGCTGGTCTGCTCGCGATGAGATGCATGGTCGGTGCCATCGAGCGCGAGGTAGCGCAGCGTGGTAAACCGCGCCTCGTCGGGTAGCGGGGACGCGTTGCCGCGCCCCCGCCCCCTCAGAACCGGCCGTGCCCGATTTCCGGGCAACCGGCTCGAGCACGCCCTGAAAGGCTCACAGACCGTCGGAAGTGCTGTGCTCGTTGCCATCACCGGTGCCCCGGTGGTAGCAGTGGGCGTGTATGAGATGCGGCGCGGTGCGTTTGTCCGGTGTGCCAGCCCCCGTGGTGGCGGTGATCGCGTGTTTGCAGACCGCCTTGCGGGTGGCCACCAGCCACAGTTCCCACTCCTGTGGGCTTT
>NZ_LTCZ01000087.1:0-46233 GCF_001583455.1 Rhodococcus sp. LB1
TTCGGTGTCGACACCGAAGTCCTCGCGCACAGTCGTCGCCGCGGCACAACGGACCAGCGGATCGTGCGGGCTCTCGCCCACCTGATCTCGATCACCCGTTCCGTGTACCGGGACGCGGAACCGGGCATCGCGATGCTGGACCGACGGGTGCAACCCGGCATCCGGACCGCGTTCGTGCTGTATTCCCGCATTCTCGACGAGATCGAGCGAGGCGGTTACCGGGTTCTCGACCGGCGCGCCACCGTGTCCCGGAGACACCGGTGGGCGACGGCACTGCCTCAGTTCGCCCGGCTCGCGGTGCCGGCCCGTGGCCGAGCGTGGTGACCGGCGGTCAGAATCCCATCGCCTGAGCGCGGCGGATCACTTCGCGGGCAAGGTCTCCGTGCAGGGCCTGGACGGGTGCGCCGGGGAGGCTGTCGTCCTCACGGAACAGCCACAGCAGGATTTCCTCGTCCTTGAATCCGCCGTCGTGCAGCACGGCGATGAGACCGGGCAGCCATTTGACGGTCTCGCCGGTCTCGTCGAAGAAGAGTTCGGGAACACCGAGGACGCCGTCGCGTCGGACGGCGATCAACTGCTGATCGCGCAGAAGCTGCTGCACACGGGTGACGGCCACACCGAGGTTCTTCGCGACGTCCACCAACTGGAGGAGCGAGACGGAAGGGTCCAGGACATCGTCACAGTAAGGGATGGCACTCACTCCCCTAACGTTATCTGGTCGCTTCCTGCGTGGCGCTACCGGTCGGTGTCGCTGGCTACGATTGAGGGGCGCGTGGCCGGGCTGCGCGCACTGACGGGGGAACGGACACTGTGCACGATGGAGGTCAACGTTTGATCGGCGAGCTGCTCGACCGGCGCTATCGGGTGGATGCCACGATCGCGCGTGGCGGCATGTCCACCGTCTACCGGGGGCTCGACACGCGTCTCGACCGTCCGGTGGCCATCAAGGTGATGGATCCGCAGTTCGCGGCCGACCCGGCGTTCGTCACCCGGTTCGAGTTCGAGGCCCGCTCGGTGGCACGGCTCAAGCACCCGTCGCTGGTCGCGGTCTACGACCAGGGGCACGACCGCGAGCACGCGTTCCTGGTGATGGAACTCGTCGACGGCGGAACGCTCCGCGAGCTGCTCCGGGAACGCGGGCCGATGCCGCCGCACGCGGTGGCCGCGGTCGCGGGCCCGGTTCTCGACGCGCTCGCCGTCGCCCACCGGGCCGGTCTCGTGCACCGCGACGTCAAACCCGAGAACATCCTGATCTCCGACGGCGGTGAGGTGAAGATCGCCGACTTCGGTCTGGTGCGGGCCGCCGCCGCGTCGACCACCACGTCGAACAGTGTGATTCTGGGCACGGCGGCGTACCTGTCGCCGGAGCAGGTGACGTCCGGGATCGCGGATACCCGCAGCGACGTCTACTCCACCGGTGTCCTGCTGTTCGAACTCCTCACCGGACGGACCCCGTTCACCGGGGACACGTCGTTGTCCGTCGCCTATCAGCGGATCAACCAGGACGTTCCCCGGCCGGGTTCGTTCATCGCGGGCGTCCCGCCCGAGTTCGACGAACTCGTCGCGGAGGCCACCCACCGGGAGCCGTCGCACCGCTTCGCCAATGCCGAGCAGATGGGCTCGGCCCTGCGCGGCATCGCGGCGGCGCTCGACCTGCCCGCCTATCGGGTGCCCGCCCCGCGACGCTCGGCGCAGCACCTGAGCGCCGCGGCCGCCGCGAGCGCGCCTCCCCTGGGCGCGCCGCCGGGCCCCGCCGCACCGCCCACCGTGCACCTTCCCCCCGCCGCGCCGCTGTCGCCGCCCAGCCCGCTGCCGGCGCAGCCCGGTGTCCAGCACACGCGGGTCGTCACCACCCAGACTCCGCGCCCGCCGATCGACGAACCGTCGTTCGCGGTGGAGGACGAACCCGACGACGGCTATCACTACCCCGACTTCGCCGCCGAACGGCAACGGTCGCGCCGGACCACGATCGTGTGGCTGCTCGTGATCCTGATGCTCGCCCTGGCGGTGGGTTTCGGTGGCTGGTGGATGGGTTCGGGCCGCTTCACCGCGGTCCCGACCACCGACGGTCTCGATCGCGGTGCTGCGGTGACGGCGATCGAAGCGGCAGGTCTGTCGACGGAGATCCGGGGGCAGTACTCCGACACGGCTGCGCTCGACACGGTGCTGGGTACCGATCCCACGGGCGGCTCGCGGATCTCCCGCGACGGCACGGTCGCTCTCCTCGTGTCCCTGGGGAGGCCGACCGTCCCGCCCCTGCCCGCGGGCGGGGAGCGTGCCGGAATCGAGCAGGAACTGCGGAATCGCACGTTCACACCGGTCGACGGCGGTCAGGCGTTCAGCGCGAAAGTCCCGATCGGCGCAGTGGCCGCGCTCGACCCGGCACCGGGTACCGAGCTCGCGACCGGTTCCACGGTCAAACTGATCGTCAGCAAAGGTGCACCGCCGGTAGACGTTCCCGACGTGAAGGGCATGTCGGAAGCCGAGGCCCGCGCGTCACTCGAGGCGGTGGGCATCGTCGTGCAGGACGTCACCACGGACTTCGACCGCAACGTCGCCGCCGGGGACGCGATCGCGACCAGCCCCAAGGCAGGCACCAGCGTCAATGCCGGTACCAGCGTGACGTTGAGTGTGTCGAATGCGGTGCGGTTGCCGTCCATGCTGGGACGGACCGTCGGGTCCGCACGCGACGAATTGAGCCGCCTCGGACTCGACGTGAAGGTGCGTTCGGTGACCGACACGGACAGGTCTCTCGTCATCAGCCAGAACCCGGGCAGCGGCGATCTGGTGAAGCCCGGGAGCACGGTCACCCTGGTCTCACTGCCCTGACCCCGCAGGTGCAGGGCAGTGAGGGTTCGAATGATGCGGGCGATCAGCCGCGCAGCATCTCCGCGACGAGGAACGCCAGTTCCAGCGACTGCTGGGTGTTCAGGCGGGGGTCGCACGCCGTCTCGTAGCGACCGGACAGGTCGAGGTCCGAGATGTCCTGCGCGCCGCCGAGGCATTCGGTGACGTTCTCACCGGTGAGTTCGACGTGGATGCCGCCCGGGTAGGTGCCGAGACCGTTGTGGACCTCGAAGAATCCCTGGACCTCGTCGACGATGCGGTCGAAGTGGCGGGTCTTGTATCCGGTGGACGCCTCGTGCGTGTTGCCGTGCATCGGGTCGCACTGCCAGATCACCTGGTGACCAGTGGCCTGGACCTTCTCGATGATGGGCGGCAGCAGGTCGCGGACCTTGTTGTTCCCCATGCGCGAGATCAGGGTGAGACGACCCGGCTTGTTGGTGGGGTCGAGGCGCTCGACGTATTCGACCGCCATCTCCGGTGTGGTGCTGGGTCCGATCTTCAGGCCGATCGGGTTCGACACGAGTTCGGCGAAGGCGATGTGCGCCCCGTCGAGCTGACGAGTGCGGTCGCCGATCCACAGGAAGTGAGCCGACAGGTCGTACAGCTTGGCGTGGTCGTCGTCGTTGTCGAGGCGCAGCATCGCGCGTTCGTAGTCGAGGACGAGCGCCTCGTGGCTGGCGAAGATCTGCGCGTGGTGCAGGCTGGGATCGGTGACGCCACAGGCGTTCATGAACTGCAGTCCGCGGTCGATCTCCGCGGCGAGTGCCTCGTACCGGGCCCCGGCCGGCGACGACGCCACGAACTCGCGGTTCCAGTCGTGGACCTTGTGCAGGTCGGCCATGCCCGCGCCGGTGAGCGCGCGGACCAGGTTCATCGCGGCGCTGGCGTTCGCGTACGCCCGCACGAGCCGCGACGGGTCGTGGGCGCGCACGGCCTCGTCCGCGACGAGGGAGTTGATCATGTCGCCGCGGTACGACTGCAGGCCCAGGGCGTCCACGTTCGACGACCGCGGCTTGGCGTACTGGCCGGCGATGCGGGCGACCTTGACGACGGGCAGGCTCGCTCCGTAAGTCAGGACCACGGCCATCTGCAGCAGGGTGCGGATGTTGCCCTTGATGTGCGGCTCGGTGTTGTCGGCGAACGTCTCGGCGCAGTCCCCGCCCTGGAGAAGGAACGCCTCGCCGCGCGCGACCTGGGCCAGCTTCTCCTGCAGGGCCACGACCTCGCTGGCCACCGTGATCGGTGGCACGCTCTCGAGGACGGTCCGCATCGCGGCGGCCTGACCCTCGGGCCATTGCGGCTGCTGTGCAGCGGGCTTGGCCAGCGCTGCATCGAGGCGCTCACGCATCTCGGTGGGCAGCGGCGGGAGTTCGGGCAAGCGGTCGATCGGCACGTCGACAGTCCAGTTCACCCATACAGGATATTCGCTCGACCGGAGCGATGGCGAGTCAGGTCACCGGAGTGAGCGCGCAGCCTGAACTGCCTCGAACTTCGCCAGGTTGTGCCGGGCGTCGGAGAGGGCGTCGTGCGCGTCACCCGGTGCAGGTGGGAGCGCCGGGCTGCCGTGCTCCTCCCAGTACTGGCGGAGTTCCCGGGTGTACCGGGGCAGCGACTGCGGCAGCTCCGTCATGTCTCCCCACAACTGACAGAGAGCGACGTGGTCGTAGGCGGCCACCCACGCCCACAGTTCGGGGACGATGCCGGGCCGCGGAATCAGGAACGCGTAGAGGTCGTCGCGAATGCGGGCGCGGCTCTTCCAGAGGGGCGACGACGGCTGCGGCAGCTTCGGCAGCACGTTCCTGCGCACCCACTTGCCTGCGCGGTCGGGATCGAACTCGGTGGACACCGCGTAGAATTCACGTCCGTCCTCTGCGACCACCCCGATCGACACCAGGTCGATCGTGCGACCATCCTCGATGAACTCGCAGTCGTAGAAGTAACGCACGCCCGCAAACTATGCCTCACCCGTTGGCGTCATCCGGATCCACCCCTACCTCGTGAAGGAGGCCTCGGTGCGCGCAACCTCCGACGGTCGACAGTCCGCCGCCCCTGTCGCGGACCCGATCGACCCCCCGCGGGTGCCTCTGCATCTCCGTGTCGGAGGTCTCGTCGTCCGAGTCCTCGTCCTCGCCGGGCTCGCAATCGGATTCGCCTACAACCTGCTCGGACTGCCCGGCCTGCGGGACTTCGGCAGCTACTACCGGCTGGATCTCGACGTCTACCGCCTGGGCGGTTCGGTGTTCCTGCACGGCCCGACCCTGTACGGGTCGATGCCGGCCACCCAGATGGGGAACTTCCTCCCGTTCACGTACCCGCCGCTCGCCGCCGTCGCCTTCAGTCCGCTGTCGACGGTGTCGCTGGCGACTGCCGGGACCGTCGTGACGGTGTTGTCGCTGATCGCGCTGTTCGGTGTTCTCGTCGTCACGCTCGACTCGCTGGGCATCGCACCCCGCACCACGCTGGTGTGGACTGCCCTCGGTGCGCTCGCGGTGTCGATGGCCCTCGAACCCGTCTCGTCGACGTTGGACTACGGGCAGATCAACATCCTGCTGATGCTGCTGGTCGCCGCGGACTGCCTGCCGAAGAAGACGCCGTGGCCGCGCGGCGTGCTGATCGGCCTCGCGGCTGCGGTGAAGCTGACGCCTGCCGTGTTCATCCTGTACTTCCTGGTGCGCAAGGACTTCCGCTCCGCCGTCGTGACCGGGGTCAGTTTCCTCGCGTTCAGCGCAGTGGGCGCGATCGCGACGTGGAACGACTCCGTCACCTACTGGACGCACACGCTCTTCGATTCCGATCGGATCGGCACCCCGGCGTATCCGGCGAACCAGAGCATCACCGGTGTGCTGGCCCGGCTCGGCCTGAGCGACTCGGTGCGCACCCCGATCTGGCTGCTGCTGAGCGTCGTGGTTCTCGCACTCGTGATTCTCGCGATGGCGCGGGCGCTCCGGTCCGGCGAGACCGCGCTCGCGCTGGGACTCAACGCCGTTCTCGGACTGCTCGTCTCCCCTGTGTCCTGGTCGCACCACTGGGTGTGGTCGGTGCCGGTGATCCTCGTGCTCGGGGTCCTCGCCTACCGTCGCCGGAGTGTCGCCCTGGCGGTCACGGCCGTGGCCGGCGTCGTCGTCGTGAGGCTCGCCGCGCACTGGAAACTCGGGGTGGGCCGCTGGAGCGGAACCCACTGGAATCTGTGGGATCAGTTCCTGGCGTCGTCGTACGTGTGGTGGGGACTCGCCGTGGTGCTGGTCGCGGTCGTCGCGTTCCGCACCCGCCCCTCACAGTCCGACGAGGACGATCGGTCGGAGACCTCCGACGATCTCACCGTCCCCGTCGGCTGAGAGGTCGCGGCGGTCAGCTCGCCCGCGTGTCCGGCAGTCGCGTGACGGTGGTGGCGTCGCTGGCCGGCGCCACATCGGGCACCGAGGCGTCAGCGGCGGGCGCCCTCTTCTTCAGCGTCGCCGCGTAGATGTCGACGTACTCCTGACCCGACAGCTTCATCAGCTTGTACATGACCTCGTCGGTGACGGCCCGCTCCACGAAACGGTTGCCGCCCATGCCCTCGAACCGCGAGAAGTCGATGGGCTCACCGACGCGGATGGTGACCTTCGAAGGACGCCAGACCCGGGAGCCGATCGGGTTGACCTTCTCCGTTCCGATCATGGCGACCGGGATGACCTTCACACCGGATTCGAGCGCCATGCGGGCCAGGCCCGTCTTGCCCTTGTAGAGGCGGCCGTCGGGCGACCGGGTGCCCTCCGGGTAGATGCCGAGCAGCTTGCCCTGCGAGAGGACGCGCAACCCGGCGTTCAGTGCGTCCTGCGCGGCGTCGGCGCCCGTCCGGTCGATCGGCACCTGGCCGACCACCGAGAAGAACCAGCGCTGGAAAGCGCCCTTGAGTCCCGTCCCGGTGAAGTACTCGCTCTTGGCGAGAAAAGTGATCCTCCGCGGCACACGCAACGGCAGGAAGAACGAATCCAGCACGGCCTGATGGTTACTCGCCAAAATGGCCCCACCCTCCGCCGGAATGTTCTCCGTACCCTCCACGGTCGGCCTACCCAGCCCCCAGAGAACCGGCCCCAAAAACACGTACTTGAAGAGCCAGTACCACATGGCGTCCCTCCCGTTCACAACCCAAGCTTCGTTCGGGTCGACTCTACTTCGGGTGGGTGAGGGTCGCTACACACGCCCGGGAGGTCCGCACAGCATCACACTCTGCGGGTTTACAGCAGTAGGCCGGACGTCAACCCACCCGATCGGGCAGGACGGCCCGAGCGAGTTCCGCCGCTCCGATCATGCCCGCCGCCTCCCCCAGCTGGGTCGGCCGGATGCGGGCCAGCGGACGGTGCCCGGCCCCCGTCGTCAGCGACGCGTAATGCTCGCGGGCCTCGTCGATGAACAGCGGTGAGGAACTCGCGACCCCACCGGCGATCACGACGAGATCCGGGTCGTACACGTCCCCGATGAGCGCCAGGCCGACGCCGAGCCAACGGGCGAACTTCCGCATGGTCTCCAGTGCCAGCGGATCGCCGTCCTGTGCCGCGCCCGCGATCCGCCGGCCCGTCAGCGCACCGGGGTCGACCGCCACCTCCCGCGCCAGGACGGTCGATGTCGCCGGATCCGCGGCCAGAAGTTCGATGGCGGTGTCGACGAGGGCCGTCCCGCTGCAGTACCGCTCCCAGCACCCGTGTTTGCCGCACGCGCACGGGCGTCCGTCGGGGACCATCTGGATGTGGCCGAGTTCGGGTGCGACGCCGTGGCTGCCGCGGTACAGCCGGCCGTCCGCGAGGAGCGCCGCGCCGATGCCCGTGCCGATCGCGAGCATCACCACGTTCCGGCCGCCTGCTGCCGCACCGAACCGGTGCTCGGCCCAGGCCGCCGCGTTCACGTCGTGCTCGAGGATCACCGGCAGACCGAGACGCTGCCCGAGGTCCCGGCCGACGGGTGCACCCACCCACGGCAGATGCGGCGCGAACCGCACCGTCGTGCGGTCGGGGGTGATGAACCCGGCGACCGCCAGCCCCACCGCGGCGACGTCGTGCCGCGCGGACAGCTCCCGGACCGCGCGGTCCAGGCCGTTCTCGAGTGCTTTCGCCGACGCCGGGGTCGGCGACTGGAGCGAGTCGAGCACTTCACCGGCCGAGTCGACCACCGACGCACGGATGCTCGTTCCACCCACGTCGATGCCGATGGTCAGCGCCGCGCTGCCGCCACGTTCGCTGCCCGTGCCTGTGCTCATGGAGATGATTGTGCCCATGCCGGATCGCCGACGTGCACGAGTCCGGCGATCCGGCCCGCACGGAGCACGCTCAGTGCTTGATGGTGACCGTGATCGGCTCGAACGCCGAGCCGCCGTCCGGTTCGGGCGTTCCACCGCCGGGGCCGGGTTCCGGAGTGTCGGGGCCGCCGGGGCCCGGGGTGTCGTGAACGGCATGCTCGTCGAGGACCTGCCGCAGCACCGCGATCAGCACGGACGCCTGGCCGGCGAGCAGGGTCACGAGATCGTGCTGCTCACCGCGGATCAGGGCCGCGAGTGCGCACACCGGGCACCACGTGCACCCCGACCACTGCCCGGTTCCGGGCACCGCACCCTCGGCGTCCGCCTGGGCGTGCGGCGCCGCCGCGCGCTGGAGAATCGGCTCGAGACGGTCCAGGGCGGTCTCGGCGAGCGCCCGCAGCTCCGCCACCAGCTGCGCGTGATCGTCGTTCATACCGGCCACACCTGCGGGTCGGGCGTGAAGCGCACGACCAGATCGCTTCCGTCGAGTTCTGCGCCCGCGACGACGCACCGGCGCAGGACCGAGGCGAGGCGGACCCGGCGGCGCACCCCTTCAGCTCCCACGACCAAGTCGTCCTCCACTCGACCCAACGTGAGGGTCGACGGGTTCACGAGCGGAAGATACATCCGCATCGTGTACACAGAATCCACACCGGCCCCCGATTCCAGCCCCACCCGCACTGCAGGCGGGTTCTTCCCCAACACCGCAACCGCGTCCGTGTCGTCGGCATACAACTCCCGGGCGATTCCGCCGAGATCGGCCCACCCTACCGGCTCCGTCACCGACCGGGTCACCGAGAGGATCACCGTAGCGCCCGCGGAGGCGGTCAGCTCGGCGAGCACCCGCTGCTGCAGGGCTCGCCGCCTGATCAACCATGCCACACCGGGATCGTCGTGTCCTGCCGGCGAATCGAAGTGCGGCAGAAGGTTGTTCACGAGGATCGCATCGACGCGCAGGCCGGACAGCGCGGCCACCGCCACGGTGCGCCGGGTCTCCGTCAGCACCACCCGCTCCGGCGTCGTCACCAGTCGCACAGTGGTTTTCGCCCGGTTGGCGAGCATCTCCCGGACCTCGCCGACCGCGGCGACGACCTGTTCGATCAACGTCACCAGCATGACGAGGCGCGGATCGGAACCCAGGAGCGCGACGATGCGGCGGTGCTGCGGCCACACCCGCTCGATGTACTCGAGAGCCATTGCAGGCGCGGCGAGCGTCCGCAGACAGTCCGCGGTGGGCGGGCAGTCGACCACGACGGCGTCGTAGTCGCCCTCGGTGGCGAAGCGGACGATCTCGCGCAGCCCGAGCACGTCCTGCACGCCGGGAAGCCCGGTCAGCTCCTCCGGTTCGAGCGCCGACAACTGGGCACCGTGGTCATGCGATCCGGCGGCCGCGAGAACCGCTGCCAGACTCCGGAATCTGTTCTCGAGCAACGTGAGGGTGTCGAGTTCGAGCACGTCCAGGGTGTCGGTCACGGACACGAGGTCCCGGGCGGCGGCGATCCCGACCACATCGGCGAGGGAGTGCGCCTGGTCGAGGGAGACGAGGAGAGTCCGGTTTCCCGCCTCAGCGGCCGCCTGCGCCGTAGCGGCCGCGAGCGTCGTCTTCCCGACGCCCCCCTTCCCTACGAAGAACTGGACCCGCGCAGGTCCGGCACGACCCTCGCTGCTCAGCCTTCCACCCGCTTCTTGAGTTCCTTGAGCGCGGTGTCGGTGATCGCCTTCTCCGCCTTGCGCTTGAACAGGCCGATCATCGGAATGGTGAGGTCGACGGTGAGCTCGTACGTGACGGTGGTGCCGCCACCCGGCTCGTCCTCCAGAACGTACGAACCGAACTGCGACTTCTGGATCTCACCGGACTCGAGCTCCCAGCTGACCGATTTGCCGTCGGGAGCCCAGTCGTAGCGGAGTACGTACGTGTCCTTGACCATGCCCGCGTCGAGCACGAACCGCACCCGGTCGGCCCGGCCGCCCTGTCCGGGTTCCATGACCTCGACGGACTTCGCTGCGGCCACCCACGCCGGGTACGCGTCGAAGTCGGCGATCACATCCATCACCCGGGCGGGCGGCGCCTCGATACTGATCGACCTC
Source organism: Rhodococcus sp. LB1 (assembly GCF_001583455.1). Taxonomy (NCBI): domain Bacteria; kingdom Bacillati; phylum Actinomycetota; class Actinomycetes; order Mycobacteriales; family Nocardiaceae; genus Rhodococcus; species Rhodococcus sp. LB1. The sequence continues at coordinate 10,208 of NZ_LTCZ01000087.1, forward strand.
TTGGTCCTCTCGGGCATGGAGTGAACGCTTCCTTTCGCCTGGCCGACCCGCTCGTCGATCGCGGGGCCACGCCGTTACCGGTTTCGTATGTCTGTGTTGTGCCCGACTATCACACACGATCTCGGCGCCCTGACACAATGCCGACCCCGCCGCGCGGCCGGATCTGCCTCAGGACGGCGGTTCTCCCGCAGCGCGACCGGCCTCGAGTTCCTTCTTCACCTCGAAGGACATCACCTTTCCCTCGACGCGCCTGCGACGGTTCAGTGCGGCCACATCGGGGGTGCCCTCGCTGCGGGCCGGTTCGGCGTGGAGGAAGTAGTGGATGATCGCCCCGTCCAGCACCGGCTCGAGCCACACTTCCATCGTTCCGGTGAGGGGTCCGGCCACCGTCCACCGGATGCCCTTCTCGGCCCGGTCCTCGCGGACGGCGAGAGTGAGATCGGGCCACCACCGGCGCCAGCGGGCCGGCGGGGCGATCGCCGCCGCGACCTGCTGTGGTGGGGCCGCGATGAACGTCTGGTCTGCGACCTGAATGCTGCTCACGGCGACTAGCTTCACATACCGCTGCCTGCGGTGGCCGCGGGGTTCCGCAGCACCTCACCGGCAGGGCTCTGACCACGCTTCTTCGGCCTGGCAGCAGACCGGGCGGGGGAAGGTCTAAAGTTGGGACGACAATCCTACTCGTCAGTATCTTCAGTGTCGGAGGTTTTCGTGCCCGAGTTCAGCGCGCCACAGTCGTTCACGATCGCGGAGGACCCGTCCGCGGTCGACTCGGTGTTCGCCCACGCCGCGGCCGACCCGACGCTGGTCGTGTACAAGCGCAAGATCGGCGGACGCTGGACCGACGTCACGGCCGCCGAGTTCGCGGCTCAGGTCACCGCGGTCGCCAAGGGTCTCATCGCCCTCGGCGTCCAGCAGGGCGACCGGGTGGCACTGATGTCGGCCACCCGGTACGAGTGGCCCCTCGTCGACTTCGCGATCTGGGCAGCGGGCGGCGTCACCGTCCCGATCTACGAGACGTCCTCCGCCGAGCAGGTCCGGTGGATCCTCGAGGACTCCGCCGCGATCGATCTCGTCGTCGAGAACGCGACGCACGCGGCCACCGTGAAGGCCGTCGCCGCCGAGGCGACCGCGCTCCGCGGCGTCTACCAGATCGAGGCGTCCGACGGCGGCCGTGGCGTCGTCGAGGAACTGACCGAACTAGGCGCCGACGTGCCCGACTCCGAAGTCCAGGCCCGCGTGGCCGCGCTGAAGTCGAGCGATCCGGCCACCCTCATCTACACCTCCGGCACCACCGGCAGACCCAAGGGCTGCCAGCTCACGCATTCCAACCTCATCGCCGAGTCCAAGGGCATCCTCGATTCCAGCCTCGGCACCCTGCTGAAGACGCCCGGCGTCAGCACCCTCATGTTCCTGCCGATGGCGCACGTCCTGGCGCGCGCCGTCAGCATCGCGTCGTTCGACGCCGGCGCCGCACTCGGACACACCAGCGACATCCCGAACCTCGTCCCCACGTTCGGCGAGTTCCGCCCCGACTTCATCCTGTCCGTGCCGCGCGTGTTCGAGAAGGTGTACAACAGCGCCCGTGCCAAGGCCCACGGCGAAGGCAAGGGCAAGATCTTCGACGCCGCCGCCGAGACGGCCATCGCCTGGAGCGAGGCTCAGGACAAGGGCGGGCCGGGGCTGGTGCTCAAGGCCAAGCACGCGCTGTTCGACAAGCTGGTGTTCTCGAAGCTGCGGGCGGCGCTCGGCGGCAAGTGCCAGCTGGCGATATCGGGCGGCGCCCCGCTCGGCGCCCGCCTCGGCCACTTCTTCCGCGGCATCGGCATCACGATCTACGAGGGCTACGGCCTCACCGAGACGTCCGCGGCGTTCGCGGTCAACACGATCGGCGAGCAGAAGGTCGGCTCGGTCGGCAAGCCGTTGGCAGGCAATTCCGTTCGCATCGCCGACGACGGCGAGATCCTGCTGTCGGGGCCGGTCGTCTTCAGCGGCTACTGGCGCAACGAGAACGCGACCGCCGACGCGATCGAGAACGGCTGGTTCCACACCGGCGACCTCGGATCGGTCGACGCGGACGGGTACATCACCATCACCGGCCGCAAGAAGGAGATCATCGTCACAGCGGGCGGCAAGAACGTCTCCCCCGCCCAGCTCGAGGATCACCTGCGTGCCCACCCGCTGATCAGCCAGGCCATCGTCGTCGGGGACCAGCAGCCGTTCATCGGCGCGCTCATCACCATCGACGCCGACGCGCTGCCCGCGTGGAACGAGCGCAACGGCAAGCCCGCAGGGACGACGGTCGCGGATCTGCTCGCCGACGCCGACCTCACGGCCGAGATCGACGAGGCCGTCGCGGAGGCCAACAAGCTCGTGTCGCACGCGGAGGCCATCAAGAAGTTCCGGGTCCTGCCCGTCGACTTCACGGAGGAGACCGGCGAGCTGACGCCTACGATGAAGCTCAAGCGCAACGTGGTGCACGACAGCTTCGCCGACGACATCGCCGCCATCTACGCCAAGTAATGCCTGCGGCTCGTGAGTACTTATCAACCCCCCGCGGTTAATAAGTACTCACGGGCGGTCACGCAAGCAGTGCCTGGAGCTTGGCAGCGAGCACGTCCCATCGCCACTCCGCCCTGACCCATTCGCGGCCGGCCGCACCCATCGCGGCCGCACGGTCGCGGTCCGACAGGACCGAGATCACCGAACGCGCTACCTCGGACACCGACGTGCCGTCCACGACCATGCCGGTTTCGTTCTGCCGCACCGTTTCCGGGGCGCCACCGGACTGTCCGGCGATGACCGGCACACCGGTGGCGGACGCCTCGAGGAAGACGATGCCGAGGCCCTCGACGTCGAGTCCCGCGCCCCTCGTGCGGCACGGCATCGCGAACACGTCGGCGATCGTGTGGTGCGCTGCCAGCTCCGCGGACGGCACCGTGCCCGTGAACACGACGTGGTCCTCCACCCCGACCGAGCGCGCGAGCGAGCGCAGACGGTCCTCGTAGGGGCCTCCGCCGACGATCACGAGCACGGCGCCGTCGATGTGCTCGCGGATGCCCGGGAGCGCCTTGATGAGGATGTCCTGACCCTTGCGCGGCACGAGACGGGACAGGCACAGGACCGTCGGCCGCTCCCCCAGCCCGTAGCGGGACCGCAGTTCGGCCCGCGCCCCGCTGTCCGGGGTGAACAGGTCGGTGTCGACTCCGGGCGGCAGGTGTTCGAGCGCGGCACTCGCGCCGAATGCGGACGCGAAGCGGCCCCTCGTGTACCGGCTGACATACGTGACGACGTCGGTCCGGTCGCCGATCCGTCCGAGGGCCTGGCGGGCGGCGGGGAGCATCGACCAGCCGACCTCGTGCCCGTGGGTACTCGCGACCACCCGTTCCGCCCCGGCGCGGCGCAGCGTCGAACTCAGCAGCGCGAGCGGGGCGGCTGCGCCGAACCAGACGCCCGTGCAGTCGTGTTCGGCGAGCAGTTTGGCGGCTCGGCGGGCGACGAACGGTGTGGGCACCATCAAGGTGGTGGGGTGCCGGACGACCTGAAACGGTTGCCGCGCATCGAACTTGATGTGCGAGTCGCCGCGCCAGCGCGGGGCGTAGACGACCAGGTCGTCGGCGGGCAGGTGCTTGGCGAAGGTGTGCAGGTACGACTGAATTCCGCCGGGTCGCGGCGGAAAATCGTTCGTCACCAACAGGGTTCGGCGCATGTGCTCACCGTAGGCGGTGGACCGTGCGGCGACCGACGCAGGGTCACCCCAGGTGAGCACCCACCCAGTCGGTCCAGCGGTCACGGAATTGATCGGCGTCGACGCCGAGGACATCGGACAGCCGCCCGTCGACCGTCTCCGGATCGGCGTCTCCCACGGCCAGCGTCCGGTACAGCTCCGTCAGCCTCGATTCGCCGTACTGCTCCGCGACGAAGGCGTTGATCGACCACGCTGTCTCGTAGGCGACCGAACCGCGTTCGCCGTACCCGGAGAAGTCGGTGTCCTCGGGGAACTCGGTCGGCGGACCCTCGGCACCCACCTGCGCGGTCAGTGCCGGCGCGATCTGCCGTTCGGCCTCGCCGGTCCCCCGGTAGGCCGCGTACTCCGCGTAGCCCTCCAGCACCCACATCGGTGAGCGGTCCACCGTCTCGGCGCGCGCCGCCACGTGGATCAGCTCGTGCCGCAGGATCGCCCGCCGGGTGACCTCGGTCAGCCGGTCCGCCGACGCGGGGCTGAACACGATCCGCTGTCCGCTGACCGTGGCGGCGTCGGGGTCGACGGCGTCCGAGATGGCGACGGCGGCGATGTCGCGTCCGTCGTGATTCGGGCCGACGAGCGCCGTGAACTCGTCCTGCGATCCGGCGACCCACACGAGCGCGCGGCCTGCCCAGTTCGAACCCCACAGCTGGGTGGCGTTGACGACGGCGGCGGGGAGTTCGTCCGCCAGCCGGTCGACCATGGTGGCGTTCTCGGGATGTCCGAGCACCACCGACGTCCGCCCGTCACCGGTGTCGACGCGGCGCGACACGACGGGTCCGAAATCCCACGGTCCGCGCCAGGTCCGCCGCTCGCCGTCCACGGTGGCGCTGTCGCTGACGAGTGCCCAGCGGTCGCCGCGCCGGGCGACGACGAGAGCCACCGCTTTGCGGGTGGGACTCTCGTCCGCGATCGCGTAGCGGAGCTGCACGGCGGGGGCCCACACCTCGTCGGCCCCGATCGCGTCGACGAGACTCGACGGCACGGCCGTCTCGCCGCCCTCGGCGATCTCGTAGCCCCAGTCCGAGAACTCCACCCCGGCAACGTTGCCCGCCCGCCGCGTCTCGGCGGCCAGGAATCCCGGTGCCGCCGTCCGATCCATCAGACCGGACAACCGGGCCGCGTCGTTCGTCCGCACGGCCGACGCCCAGGTGTCGAGGAGCGTCTGGACGGCTGCCGCACGCGCCTCGGCATCGGCCTGCACGGTGCCGACGGCTCCGTCGGCGGCCCGCTCGGTCCGGGAGAACCCGGTCAGTGCGAGTACGACGACGACGGCGAGGACGAGTCCGGCCAGTGCGGCCAGCTCCCACGGGCGCGCCTGACGGCGCGAGGTCGGATCCGTTGCGGGAGACGGGTCTGAAGCGGGCACGCCGGTGAGTGTATGAGCACGCCCGGACGCCGCTGTCGGATGGTCGCCGTCAGTAGCGGCGCGCCCCGTAGAAGGGGAACTTCGCCATCGACTCGATCTTCACCGGAACGCCGAACGTCGAGGCGTGGAGAATGTTGCCGTTTCCGGCATACAGGCCGACGTGGGACGCGTCGTTGTAGAAGAGGACGACGTCGCCGGGCTGCAGGGCGTCGCGGGACACCGGGGTGCCGCCGCTGGCCTGCGCCTGACTGGACCTCGGCAGCGTCTTGCCGATCTGCTTGTACGCCCACACGACGAGTCCCGAGCAGTCGAATTCGTCCGGACCGGTGGCGCCCCACACGTAGGGGTCGCCGATGCGGGTCATGCCTGCCTGCAGCGCGCTCGTGCCCGAGCCGGGGGTGAGGTGCGCGAGGATCGTGTTCGGATCGAAGCCGGGCGGGAAGGGCGTCCCCGCCAGCTGGTCTCGTTCGGCGCCGGTGAGATCTCCGAATGCCTTGATCACGTCGGCGATCTGCGCCTGCAGGTCGCTCTGTTTGCGTTGCAGGTCGTCGCTCACCGCTTTGGCCTGCTCGGTCGCGGACCGCGCGGCATCGGCGGACTTCTTCGACGCCTCGGCCGCCTCGGTGGCTTCCGACGTGGCCGACTGGAATTGCGCGACCTGATTGCGGGTGTCGTTGGAGATGGCGTCCAGAGCGGACATCTGGTCCAGGAGTTGCTGCGGCGAATCGCTCACCATCACGGCGAAGAGACGATTGGTCCGTGCGCCCTGGTAGTTGGCGGTGGCGAGCTTGTTCACCACGGGCTGGAAGACGGCGACGCGCGCGTTGGCGGCGTCGAGCACACCCTGGTCGGCCGCGAGCTTGGCGTCGGCGTCGCGTTGCGCCGACTGTTTGGCCTCGAGATCGATCTGCGCGTTGTGGAGTGCTTCCGACGTCTGCTCGGACTGCCGGGACAGGTCACCGAGTTTCGTCAGCGCTTCGGTCGGGTTGGTGGTGACCGGGTCTGCACCCGCCTGGATCGCGGGCAGCGACACGAGCGCCACCGACAGCACGCCGGCTGTCAGCACGCTGCCCAGGGAGCGCTTCATCTTGTGTGAGGCCACGGAAATGCAGTTCTCCGATCGTCGATCTCCACCAGCCGGGTCGGTTGTCCGGTGCGCGGCTCAGGGATTTCCGCGGCCGAGGCGACCGTGGAGTGCCGAAGAGGTGGTGACCCGCGTTGCCGCCCGGTTGGCGCGACAAGACTTCGCAAGGTCTCGGATAGGTTACGGAATGGCATACGTTTGTGTCCACCCATGTCACGAACGGGTGGCGGGGACCACCCGACGAGCGGACGACTCGCTGTCTGCCTGGGGCGCAACGACATCGAGGGTGGGTTCGAATCGTGATTCGAACCCACCCTCGGTGGTCGTACGAGATCCTACGAAGCTACCCCGTGCATCCCCGCCCTCGACTCGGTGGATGCCTCGCCTCGTGCGTGGATCAGTAGCGGCGTGCGCCGTCGAAAGGCATGGACGCGATGGGCGCCAACTTGACGGGCTGGCCCTCGGTGGAGGCGTGGATCACGTTGCCGTTGCCGGCGTAGATGCCCGAGTGCGATCCGCCGTAGAAGGAGACCACGTCGCCGGGGCGGAGATCGGACTGCGACACGGGAGAGCCTGCCGCCGCCTGCGCGTAGCTGGTGCGCGGCAGGTTCAGTCCGGCCTGCTTGAACGCCCACTGCACCAGGCCGGAGCAGTCGAACGAGTTGGGGCCGGCGGCGCCGTAGACGTACGGCGAGCCGAGCTTGGTCTGAGCGGCCTGAACGGCCTTGTCACCTGCGGTGCTGGCCGGCGCCGGGGGCGCGGGCAGGTTCGGGACACCGGGGATCTGCGGGATGACGACACCCGGGATCTCGAAGGTTCCGACTCCGGGGATGGTGACGGGGTCTGCGGCCGCGGGGGCCGCGGTAGCGGTGAGCGCTCCGACTGCGAGCGCGCCGGCGACGACTGCCCGTCGCACATTCCGCTTGGAAACTTGTGACGCCACGAAAGGGGTACTCCGTTTCTTCCATTCATCCGCCGACCGAGTTAGCTGACGGGTTCGGGCTGGGAAGATCAGCCCTACCCACCGGTGCGTGAGGACGTCCCGGCGGGATTCACCCCAGTAGAAACTTGGGTTCCCGGTACGACCGCTCTCGCGAGTGGCCGATTAGGCGGTGACTAGCGATGCTGCCCCGGTGTTGGGGCTGCGAGACTCCGCTAGGTCTCAGGAAGGTTACGAAATGGAATACCCCGATGTCGACCGGAACACGCGGAAAGTGTCCGTTTGGGCCGATTCCGGCTTTGCGGGCGCGCGATACCTACATTCGGTAACGACTGGATAACAGGCGGTTTGTTTCCGATCTCTGTTCGACAGCGGGAGTGGGCATTTCGAGGAGCCTCGCGACTCCCCGATTTCTCCCCACGCCGTGTTCCTCCTGTTCAACGGGGTGCCGCGGACCGAACCCGCGGAACACGCCGGACCCGCCGCAACCGACCGCCACCCCGCGCGAATCCCTCGTTCGCGGACCCGCGGCCGCCCCTCGCACCGCCCGCGACCGCCGCCCGAGACGGGCAGTGTGATCCTCGTCTCTCCGGGCACTCCGGGCGGTTCTGTCGGTGCCCGTCCATACGCTCTGAGCCGTGAGTGCCCCCGGTGTACCCGAACAGCTGAGATTCGACGAGCTCGACACCCCACTGCGGGACACCACGTTCGTGGTGGTCGATCTCGAGACCACCGGCGCACGGCCGGGCGAGGACGCCATCACCGAGATCGGCGCCGTGAAGATCCGCGGCGGCGAGGTGATCGCCGAAATGGCCACTCTCGTCGACCCGGGACGGTCCATCCCGCCGCACATCGTGGAGATCACCGGCATCACCACCGCCATGGTGATCGACGCCCCGCGGATCGAGCGAGTGCTGCCGGCGTTCCTGGAGTTCGCACGCGGGGCCGTGCTCGTCGCCCACAACGCCCCGTTCGACACGGGCTTCCTCAAGGCCGCGGCGTCCGCCACCGACACCCCCTGGCCCAAGTTCACCGTGCTCTGCACCGTCAAACTGGCCCGGCGCGTCCTCAGCCGCGACGAAGCGCCGTCCGTCAAGCTGTCGTCGCTGGCCCGGCTGTTCGACGTCGGGACCACTCCGACCCACCGGGCGCTCGACGACGCCCGCGCCACCGTCGACGTCCTGCACGCCCTCATCGCGAGGGTCGGCAATCAGGGAGTGCACAGTCTCACCGAACTCGTCGACTACCTGCCCGACGTCTCCTCACACCAGCGGGCGAAACGCTCACTCGCCGGCCATCTCCCCCACGCCCCCGGCGTCTACCTGTTCCGCGGACCGTCCGACGAGGTCCTCTACGTCGGCACGGCGACCGATCTGCGCCGGCGGGTGCGCAACTACTTCACCGGCTCCGAGACGCGCGGCCGGATGAAGGAGATGGTGGCCCTGACCACCCGGATCGACCATGTCGAGTGCGCGCATGCGCTCGAGGCCGGTGTGCGCGAGCTCCGGCTGCTCGCCGCGCATACGCCGCCGTACAACCGGAGGTCCAAGTACCCGAAACGCGGCTGGTGGATCACGCTCACCGCGGAGGCCTTCCCCCGGCTGTCGGTGGCGCGTACCCCGACCGCCGACTCGCTCGGTCCGTTCCGGTCCCGCTCGACCGCCGTCGACGTCGCCGACGTCCTCGCCGAGTACTGCATTCTCCGCACCTGCACGAGCCGCATCCCGAAGGGAAGGGAGCACGGTCCGCAGTGCCCGCCCCGCGAGCTCGGACGCTGCCCGGCGTCCGTCCACGACCGCGTCACGGAGGACGCCTACCGTCCCGGGCCGGAACTCTTCCGGCAGTTCCTGCGCGGCCTGGACGACTCCCCGCTGCACCGCATGCGCGCACGGGTGGAGGAGCTGGCCGCCGGCGAGTTGTTCGAGAACGCCGCACGCCTGCGTGATCGCACCGCGGAGGTCGTCCTCGCGTTGCGCAGAATGCAGCGCCTGGCCGCCCTCACCGCCCTCGATCAGCTCGTGGCCGCTCGCCCGGCCGTCACCGGCGGCTGGGAGTTCGCGGTGATCCGTTCCGGGCGACTCGCGTCCGCGGGCTGCGCCCGGCGCGGAATCCATCCGATGCCGGTGGTCGATGCGCTCGTCCTCACCGCCGAAACCGTCGTTCCCGACGCAACTCCGCTTCGCGGCGCGTCCCCCGAGGAGGCCGGACTGCTGGCGCGCTGGCTCGACCAGGAGGACACCCGCATCGTCAGCGCCTCCGCGGGCTGGTGCGAGCCCGCGCGGGGCGCCGGATCCTGGTCCGAGTGGTGCGCACTCGCCCGAGCGGGGAGCGCGTCGACACGGGAAGCCGAGAACCGACCACCCGCGCCGAGTTCCGCCGACCACCGCTTAGGCTGGCGATCATGATCAACGCCATCGTCCTGATCCACGCCGAAGCCCACCGCATCCCGGAGACCGCTCAGGCGGTCGCCGACATCGAGGGCGTCGACAAGGTCTATTCCTGCGCAGGCGACGTCGACCTGATCGCGATCGTGCGGGTCCGGGACCACGCGAAGATCGCGGAGGTCGTCACCGAGGGAATCAACAAGGTGGACGGCGTCTCCCGGACGGCGACGCACATCGCGTTCCAGTCCTACTCCAGCGCCGACGTCGAAGCGGGTTTCTCGATCGGCGAATAGTTCCCCGGCTATTTGCTGGTGGCCAGTCCCGACGTCAGTTCGGCCCACCGCGCGAGCAGCGTCGCGGCTGCTCCACTGTCGATCGACTGTGCCGCCGTCGAGAGTCCGTCCGACAACGCGTCTTCGAGCGTGCGGCCGCCGAGTCCCCGGTACGCCGCGATCGCCGCAGCGGCGTTGAGGAGCACCGCGTCGCGGACGGGTCCGGTCTCACCGGCGAGGAGTCGCCGGGCCACCGCCGCGTTCACCTCGGCATCGCCGCCGCGCAGTTCGTCGAGCGACACCCGCGCGATCCCGATGTCCCGGGGGTCGAGCTGACGGGTGGTCACCGCCCCGTCCGCCACGATGTGCACGGTCGACGTGGTCGACGTCGTCAACTCGTCCAGTCCGTCGTCACCCCGCACCACGAGCGCCGAGTTGCCGCGCTGCGCGAGCACACCGGCCACCACCGAGATCAGGCCCGGGAACGCACAGCCGATGAGGCCGGCCCGCGGACGCGCCGGATTGGTGAGCGGTCCGAGCACGTTGAAGACGGTCGGGATGCCGATTTCCTTGCGCGGCGCGCCCGCGAACCGCAGGGCGGGATGGAACACCGGCGCGAAGCAGAAACCGATGCCGACCTCCCGGACGCAGAGCGCCACCTCGTCGGGACCGAGATTGATCTTCACCCCGAGTGCCTCGAGAACGTCCGCCCCACCGCTCTTGGAGGACGCCGCCCGGTTTCCGTGCTTGACGACGCGAATGCCGGACGCTGCGACAACGAGTGACGCCATCGTGGAGATGTTCACGGTGTTGGATCGGTCACCACCGGTTCCGACGATGTCGACGACGTCGTCGTCGACGGGGACCTTGCGCGCGTGCCCGAGCATCGAGTCCGCCAGCCCGCGTAACTCCTCCGGTGTCTCGCCCTTCATCTTCAGGGCGACACCGAACGCCGCGATCTGCGCGGACGTGGCGTTGTCGGACATGATCTCGTCCATCGCCCATTTCGCCTCGTCCACCGAGAGGTCACGTCCGTCGGTGAGCGTGCCGAGGACCGACGGCCACGTGCGTGCCGGCCGCACACCGTCGTTCGTCCCCTGAGCAGTCGGGCTCTGCATCGTCGTGTCCCCTTGCACTAGTGGCGGATCCGGTCCTGGCAGCCTAGTCACCGGGCGAATCGGACTCGCGCGCCGGTTGCGTCGCGTCCCAGCCGTCGACCGAGCCACCGAGCCGCTGCGCCAGCCCGGCCATTCTCGACCGTTCCTGAGAACAGTGCAGCGCGTCGAGGATCTGGACCCGCTGCAGCACGAGTCCGACCGTCGCACCGTCCTCGCCGGCGGATGCCTGCCCGTCCGGATCCTGCGGTCGGTAGCCGTCCTGGGCGGCGATCGACACGGCGTCGGCCACCGACGACGCGGGCAGCCGCAGATGGTGCCGCAGCACCGCTTCCGCGTCGGCGTCCCACCGCGGATCCTCGGCGGCGGCGCGGTCGAGCGCGGTCGAGCACGCCTCCACGTCGTCGAAGCTCGAGGCGACGACCACGAGGTCGTGCCGATCCTGATCGAGAGGGGCCGGTTGCCGACTGCCGAACAGCCTCCGCAGCCACCCCGTACTGTTGTCACGAGAGCGCATGGCTCCACCCTTTCACGGTCCGCCACCAGGCTGTCAGCAGGGAGAATCGGACAAGCGGGGCGCATCGACGCGCCGAGGGTGGACCCGGGTAGTCGTCTCTTACGACGAAGCGTCATACTTCTGTCTGTGACGAGCGCAGTAGGGACTTCAGGATCAGCAATCACCCAACGCGTGCACTCGCTGAACCGACCAAACATGGTCAGCGTTGGCACCATCGTGTGGTTGTCAAGTGAGCTCATGTTCTTCGCAGGGCTCTTCGCCATGTATTTCGTGGCGCGAGCGCAGGCGAATGGGAACTGGCCGCCGGAGCCGACCGAGCTGAATCTGTTCCTCGCCGTACCGGTGACGCTGGTGCTGATCGCCTCGTCGTTCACCTGCCAGATGGGTGTGTTCGCGGCCGAGCGCGGCGACGTCTTCGGCCTCCGCCGGTGGTACCTCCTGACCCTGGCGATGGGCACGTTCTTCGTCCTCGGACAGGGATACGAGTACATCCACCTCGTCGAGGAAGGCACCTCGATCTCCAGCAGCGTGTACGGCTCGGTGTTCTACATGACCACCGGCTTCCACGGCATGCACGTGATCGGCGGCCTCATCGCGTTCGTCTTCCTGATCGCCCGCACCAAGGTCAGCAAGTTCACGCCCGCCCAGGCCACCGCCGCCATCGTCGTCTCGTACTACTGGCACTTCGTCGACATCGTGTGGATCGGTCTGTTCGCCACGATCTATTTCATCCGTTGATCAGCTGAACGCCCCAGGCAGCCCCCTGACGTCCAGTCCGTCCCGACATACCAAAGGGATACAGATGAGTTCATCCCCCCCTCCCGCATCCGATACCACAGCGTCCGCCGCGAAGGCACGCCGCCAGCGGAAGCTCCGCAGGCGCGTCACGGGCGCCCTGGTCCTGATGATGGGACTGGTCAGCGCCGGTTTCCTCGCGTCCGCGTTGACGCCGACCCCGCAGGTGGCCACGGCCACCGACGATCAGGCAGCACTGATCCGCGAGGGCAAGCAGTTGTACGACACCTCGTGCATCACGTGCCACGGCGCGAACCTGCAGGGTGTGCAGGACCGCGGCCCGAGCCTGATCGGTGTCGGCGAGGCCGCCGTCTACTTCCAGGTGTCGTCGGGACGCATGCCGGCCTCGCGTAACGAGGCCCAGGTCGAGCGCAAGCCCGTCAAGTTCGACGCCGAGCAGACTGACGCCATCGGCGCGTACGTCCAGGCCAACGGCGGCGGCCCCACGGTCATTCGTGACGAGAACGGCGAGGTCGCCCAGTCTTCGCTGCGCGGCGGCGACATCGGACGCGGCAGCGAACTGTTCCGCCTCAACTGCGCGTCCTGCCACAACTTCACGGGGCGCGGCGGTGCGCTCTCGTCCGGTAAGTACGCGCCGGTCCTCGACCCGGCCAGCGAGCAGCAGATCTACACCGCGATGGTCACCGGCCCGCAGAACATGCCCAAGTTCTCGGACCGTCAGCTGACCCTCGAGGAGAAGAAGGACATCATCGCCTACATCAAGTCGTCAGGCGAGACGAAGCAGCCCGGCGGCTACGGACTCGGCGGCATCGGTCCCGCCTCCGAGGGCTTGGCCATGTGGGTCATCGGAATCATCGCTGTCGTCGGTGCAGCACTGTGGATCGGAGCAAGGTCATGAGCGACGCTGGCCAGCCGGGCGGCGCCACGCCAAAGAAGTACACGGATGCAGAACTCGAGAACCTGAGCCGCGACGAACTGGTCGAGCTCGGAACCAACCTCGACCACGTCGACGTCGCGTTCCGCCGCAACCGCTGGGCGGTTCCGGGGACCAAAGCCGAGAAGCGCGCCGAGCGGTCGGTCGCCTTCTGGTTCGCCCTCTCCGGCATCTCCGCGATCGCGTTCATCGCGATCTACCTCTTCTGGCCCTGGGAGTACGCAGGCGCCGGCGAGGAGCACTACTCGGCCTACAGCCTGTACACGCCGCTGATCGGCCTCACCATGGGTCTGGCCATCCTCGGCCTCGGTGTCGGTGCGGTGCAGTTCACCAAGAAGTTCATCCCCGAAGAGGTGTCCATCCAGGACCGCCACGACGGTGGATCGTCCGAGGTCGATCGCAAGACGATCGTCGCGGAACTCGGCGACTCGTTCGACACGTCGACGCTGGGACGCCGCAAGCTCCTCAAGCGCACCCTCATCTTCGGCGGCGGTGCCCTCGGCATCATGTCCGTCATGCCCCTCGGTGGTCTGATCAAGAACCCGTGGGCCAAGCGCGACGACTCCCCGCTGTGGGTTTCGGGATGGACCCCCCGCTACGAGGGCGAAACCATCTACCTGCGCCGCGACACCGGTCGCCCCGAGGACGTCGTCCTCGTTCGCCCGGAAGACCTGGACGCCGGCGCCATGGAAACGGTGTTCCCGTTCCGTGAGTCCGACCGCGGCGATCACGACGCGCTGCTCGAGGCGCTGCGCGGCATCCGCAACGCGACCATGCTCATCCGCCTCCGCACGGAGGACGCGGCACGGGTCACCAAGCGCAAGGGCCAGGAGAGCTTCAACTACGGCGACTACTTCGCCTTCTCGAAGATCTGCACCCACCTCGGCTGCCCCACCTCCCTGTACGAACAGCAGACCAACCGAATCCTCTGCCCGTGCCACCAGTCGCAGTTCGATGCGCTGACCTACGGAAAGCCGATTTTCGGTCCGGCCGCTCGTGCACTTCCGCAGTTGCCTATTACAGTGAACGAAGAGGGTTTCCTAGTCACAACGGGTGACTACATCGAAGCTCTCGGCCCGGCATTTTGGGAGCGTCGACCGTGACCGACAACAAACCGTCCAAACTGAGCGCGATGGCCACCGGCCAGGCCGAAGCGATGGACTCGCGCTACCACCTCGCAGCGGGGATGCGGCGGCAGATCAACAAGGTCTTCCCCACCCACTGGTCGTTCCTGCTCGGCGAGATCGCGCTGTACAGCTTCGTCATCCTGCTGATCTCCGGTGTCTACCTGACCCTGTTCTTCGATCCGTCGATGGCGCACGTCGTGTACAACGGTGCGTACGAGCCCCTGCGCGGCGTCACGATGTCCCGCGCGTACGAGACCACGCTGAACATTTCGTTCGAGGTCCGTGGCGGCCTGTTCGTCCGTCAGATCCACCACTGGGCCGCGCTGATGTTCGCGGCGTCGATCGTCGTGCACCTGATGCGCATCTTCTTCACCGGCGCCTTCCGGCGTCCGCGTGAGGCCAACTGGGTCATCGGCTGCCTGCTGCTGATCCTGGCGATGTTCGAGGGATTCTTCGGCTACACGATCCCCGACGACCTGCTGTCCGGCACGGGCCTGCGCGCCGCGTTCTCCGGCATCACGCTGAGCATCCCGATCGCAGGCACCTGGATGCACTGGCTGATCTTCGGCGGCGACTTCCCCGGCGACCTGATCATCCCCCGCCTGTACGTCGCGCACGTCCTGCTTTTCCCGGGCATCATCCTCGCCCTGATCGCCGGTCACCTCGCGCTCGTCTGGTACCAGAAGCACACGCAGTTCCCCGGCCCCGGCCGCACGGAGAACAACGTCGTGGGCGTGCGCATCCTCCCGGTGTTCGCCGTCAAGTCGGGTGCATTCTTCGCGATCACGTTCGGCGTTCTGGCCGTGATGGGTGGCGTGCTGCAGATCAACCCGGTCTGGACCATCGGCCCCTACAACCCGTCGCAGGTGTCGGCCGGTTCGCAGCCCGACATCTACATGATGTGGACGGACGGCCTGGCCCGTCTGTGGCCGGCATGGGACATCTACCTGTTCGACCGCTACACCATTCCGTCGGTGTTCGCTGTCGCGTTGATCATGGGTCTGGTGTTCACGGTGCTGATCGCCTACCCGTGGATCGAGAAGCGCCTGACCAAGGACGACGCTCACCACAACCTGCTGCAGCGTCCGCGTGACGTTCCGGTGCGTACCGCGATCGGTGCGATGGCGATTACGTTCTACGCCGTCCTGACGATCTCCTGCATCAACGACATCATCGCGTACCACCTGAGCATCTCGCTGAACGCGATGACGTGGATCGGCCGCATCGGCATGGTGTTGCTGCCTCCGATCGCCTTCTTCGTGGCCTACCGGTTCTGCCTGGGTCTCCAGCGCAGCGACCGTGAGGTCCTCGAGCACGGCATCGAGACCGGCATCATCAAGCGGATGCCGAACGGTCAGTACATCGAGATCCACCAGCCGCTCGGCCCGGTCGACGACCACGGTCACCCGATCCCGCTCGAGTACCAGGGTGCGACCGTCCCGAAGAAGATGAACAAGCTCGGTTCCGCCGGCAAGCCCGGTTCCGGCAGCCTTGTCACGGCCGACCCGGTCGAGGAGAGCCTGGCTCTCGAGCACGCCCTGCACCACGGCGAGCACGAGCAGCTCACGATGCTGCGGGAGTACCAGGACCGCGCCCACGGCAACGGTTCGTCGGCTTCCGGCAACGGATCGTCCGGCAATGGCGAGGCCCACTAGCCTCACCTCCGCAACCGAGCAGAGCCCCGAACCACTTCCGGTTCGGGGCTCTGCTCGTCGGTGGGCACCGTGCCCGCTCCCCTCCCCCGCGGTTGCGCGCGGAACACGAGCACGACCGCCCCGAGTCCCAGGAGAAGACCGAGCGCGGTGAGGATTCCGAACGGCTCGCCGAACATCACGGCCCCCCAGATCGCCGTCACCGGTGCCATCAGGAACATCAGGGCATTGACCCGGGTGACCCCGCTCCGACGCAGCACGAGCCAGTACAGGCCGTAGCCGCCGAACGTGGACAGGGCGATCAGCCAGGCCACCGACCACCAGAACGACGCCGTCGGCGGCGGCGACACCTGTCCGGCGCACGCGGCGAGGGCGGTGAAGAGCACGGCGCTGGTCGCGCAGTGCACGGTCATGGACACGACGGGGTCGGTGTCGGTCGGTGAGCGACTCTCCAGGAAGGTCGCGGCCACCAGCGACAGCATCCCGGCGAACGGCACGAGGTACGCCCACCACGACACGCCGGACGCAGAGGTGGCGTCGCCTGCGGTGACGATCATGACCCCCGCCACTCCCAGCAGCACCCCCCACCACTGCCGGGGCGCGACGTACTGACCCAGCAGAGGGCCGGCCAGTACGGCGACGACCAGGGGCTGGGTGCCGTCGATCAGCGCGGTGGTACCGGTCGAGACGCCGAGGCCGATCGCCTGGTAGACGGTCAGCAGATATCCCGTCTGCGACAGCGCACCGATCGTCACCTGACGACCGAACGCACGGGACCCGAGCCCTCGCCACCGTGCGCGTCCGAACAGCGCGGCGGCCAGCGCAAGTGCGACGGCGAGTGGCAGGAACCGCCAGGTCAGTACCGTCAGCGGGGCCGCGTCCCCGGCGCCGAGTTTGGCCCCGATGAAGCCGGAGCTCCAGCACAGGACGAACAGCACGGCGAGAAGCGCATTCACAACTGACCACCACCCAAGTAGACAGATCGGTATACCTCTTCAACTTATACCGATCTGTATACTTTTGTCATGGATTCTGTGCCGTCACCGCGACGCGTCGCACTGACCCCGGGAGCGAGACGAGCGCTGGACGCGGCCGGCCGCCTCTTCTACGAGCGGGGAATTCACGCGGTCGGCGTGGATCTCATCGCCGCCGAGGCCGGTGTCACGAAGAAGACGCTCTACGACCGTTTCGGATCGAAGGAACAGATCGTGGTCGAGTACCTCGCCGACCGGGACGAGCGGTGGCGGGCATTCCTCGCAGCCCACCTCGACACCGTCGCAGACTCCCCCGAGCGGCGACTGGCGGCGATCTTCGACGCGTCCAGGGAGTGGACCGCGGAGAACAGCGCGAAAGGGTGCAGCATGGTCAACGCGCACGCGGAAATCAGCGACCCGTCACATCCGGCGTACGCGGTCATCATCGGCCAGAAGCGCTGGATGCTCGACCTGTTCAGCGGCGTGTGCCGGGACGCGGAGGTGCACGATCCGGAGACACTCGCGCGCACCATCATGCTGCTCCACGAAGGCGCCCTGGTCTCGCACGGATTGCACGTGTTTCCCGAGGCCGTGCGACTCGCGTCCGATCAGGCGGCGGCACTCCTCGCCGCCGCGGCAGACCCGGCCGGCTAGGGCCGACGACACAGCGGAGGCGCCGAACCCCAGGGGGATTCGGCGCCTCCGCCGTCTGATCGTGGGTGGAACTAGTGCTTCTCGGGCCCGACGTAGTACTCGAAGACGAGGCCGGCAGCGGCCGCGAGCACGGCAATCACGGCGACCACGATCATCCACGGCTGGAAGAACGCCATCGCGACTGCGACGAACGCAGCAGAAGCGGCGAGCAGGATCGGCCAGTAGCTACCGGGGCTGAAGAAGCCCAGGTCGCCTGCGCCGTCGGCGATCTCCGCGTCCTCATAGTCCTCGGGACGGGTGTCGAGGCGACGTGCGACGAACCGGAAGTACGTTCCGATGATCAGCGTCAGTCCCGCCGACAGGCAGATGCCCGTCAGACCCGCCCACTCGATACCGGTTCGTGAAACGGCGGTGAAGACGCCGTAGACGATCGCGACGAGAATGAAGAATACCGTCAGGATCTCGAAGAGCTTGGCTTCGATCTTCATATCAGCACTTGTCCTTGGTCAGTGAGGTATCAGCAGCAGGTTCAGTTACCTTCGACACCGCTCGCCTGCTTGTAGCCGCGATCGGTGGTGAAGGGAGACGTCGACGTCGCAACCGGGGACTCGCCGATGGCCTGCAGAGCCTCCGCCGTGGTCAGATCCCGGCCGCCCTCGCTCGCCGGCTTGCGCAGCTCGATGTACTGCGCGAACTTGTCGGGGCTCACGGCGCGAACCTCGAAGTTCATCATCGCGTGGAACGTGCCGCACATCTCGGCGCAGCGCCCGACGAAGGCACCTTCCTTCTCGATCTCACTGATCTGGAAGACGTTGTCGGAGTGGTTCTCCTTCGGGTTCGGGTTCACGTCGCGCTTGAACAGGAACTCCGGCACCCAGAAGGCGTGGATAACATCGGCGGAGGCCAGTTCGAACTGGATCCGCTTGCCGGTCGGCAGGACGAGGATCGGGATCTCGTTGCTCGAGCCGATCGTCTCGATCTTGTCGTAGTGCAGGTAGGACAGGTCCTGGGGGGTCTTGCCGTGGATCGGTCCGGGCTGGGCGTGCTCACCCTCGGCCTCCGCCTCGGATGCCGGTGCGGACTCGACCGCAGCCTGCGCTTCCTGATCGACGCCGTCGTACTTGCCGCCACCCTCACCGAGGTCGATGGATCGGTAGCCGAACTTCCAGTTCCACTGGTATGCAGTGACATCCACCACTACGTTGGGGTTGTCCTCCTTCTCGAGGACATGGTTCTGCACGATCACCGTGAAGTAGAACAGCACGGCGATGATGACGAACGGAACCGCGGTGTACGCCAGCTCGAGCGGCACGTTGTATGCCGTCTGCCGCGGGAACTCGGGTGAGTCCTTCTTCTTACGGTGGAAGATCACCGCCCAGAAGGTGAGTCCCCACACCAGCACACCCATGACGAGGGCGGCGATGACCGACCAGGTCCACAGTTCACGCATGCGGTGCGCCTGCGGGGTTACGCCCGAAGGCCACCCGAAACGAAGCACCTCGTTGTCGATTGAACAACCCGACAGCAGCAAGGCAGCAATGCCCAAAGATACTGCCAACCCTGCCCGCCGAAGGATCCGACCTTGCGCCACGTTCACGCCTTCCTGATCGCCGCAAATTCCACTAGGGCACACCCGATGGGAAGGCCCAATTACTACGCAGCGTAGACCAAAGGTGGCGGCTCTCCATCCTCGGGTCGGGCGACGACGTGTCGCTGCCGACGCCGCGGCGGTGCCGCTGTTCGAGCCGGGCACCGTCACCGGCGGCCCGAACCGGACGCTCCGGCAATCTGCGGCATACTTTCCGGCAGAGATCCCTGACCACTCCACCTCGTGGAGCCTTCCAAGATTCTGAATTGAGGTACCGGACGCTGTGTGCGGACTGCTCGGGCTACTGACCTCTGGAGAAACCAGCGACAACGCCGTCTCACAGGTCGACCAGGCGATGCACTGCCTGCGGCACCGTGGGCCGGACGAGCACGGGACCTGGCACGACGACCACCTGGTCTTCGGGTTCAATCGCCTGTCGATCATCGACATCGAACACTCCCACCAGCCCCTGCGGTGGGGTCCGGCGGAGAATCCGGAACGCTACGCGCTGACGTTCAACGGCGAGATCTACAACTACCTCGAGGTTCGGGCCGAACTCGCCGAGCAGTTCGGTGCGCAGTTCGTCACAGAGGGCGACAGCGAGGCCATCGTCGCCGCGTTCCACTACTGGGGCGAGGACGCCGTCCGCCGCCTGCGCGGCATGTTCGCGTTCGCGATCTGGGACACGGAGACGCGGGAACTGTTCATCGCGCGCGATCCGTTCGGCATCAAACCGCTCTTCCTGGCGACGGGCGTCGGCGGCACCGCGTTCGGTAGCGAGAAGAAGAGCCTGCTGGAGCTGGCGAGCCTGATCGGCATCGGCACCGAACTCGATCCGCGGGCCGTCGAGCACTACACCGTCCTTCAGTACGTGCCGGAGCCGGAAACCCTCCACAAGCAGATCCGCCGGCTCGAGTCCGGCTGCTTCGCGCGTGTGCGACCGGGCGAAGAACCCGTGATCACCCGCTATTTCGCGCCCACGTTCCCGGTGCGCCCGTTCGCCGCGGGCACCGAGCAGGCCCGGTACCGCGAGATCGCGGAGGCGCTCGAGGATTCGGTCGCCAAGCACATGCGCGCCGACGTCACGGTCGGTTCCTTCCTGTCCGGTGGCATCGACTCGACGGCCATCGCGGCGCTCGCGATGCGCCACAACCCGAACCTGATCACGTTCACCACCGGTTTCGAGCGCGAGGGCTATTCCGAGGTCGACGTCGCAGCCGAGTCCGCCGAAGCGATCGGCGCACGTCACGTGGTCAAGGTGGTGAGCCCGTCCGAGTTCGCCGCCGCCATCCCCGAGATCGTGTGGTACCTCGACGACCCGGTCGCCGATCCCGCGCTGGTTCCGCTGTGGTTCGTGGCCAAGGAGGCGCGCAAGCACGTCAAGGTCGTGCTGTCCGGTGAGGGCGCCGACGAACTGTTCGGCGGCTACACCATCTACCGCGAGCCGATTTCGCTGAAGCCGTTCGAGTACCTGCCCAAGGGACTGCGGCGGGCCGCCGGGAAGCTGTCCGAGCGCATCCCCGAGGGCACCCGCGGAAAGAGCCTGCTCAACCGCGGTTCACTGACCCTGGAGGAGCGGTACTACGGCAACGCGCGCAGCTTCAACGACGCACAGTTGCGCGCCGTCCTGCGCGACTTCCGGCCGGAGTGGACGCACCGCGACGTCACCGACCCGATCTACGCGCAGTCGCAGGGGTGGGATCCGGTGGCCCGGATGCAGCATCTGGACCTGTTCACATGGTTGCGCGGCGACATCCTCGTCAAGGCCGACAAGATGACGATGGCCAACTCGCTCGAACTTCGAGTGCCGTTCCTCGACCCCGAGGTCTTCAAGGTCGCGTCGCAGGTGCCGCTGGATCAGAAGATCACCAAGAGCACCACCAAGTACGCGCTGCGTCAGGCACTGGAAGGCATCGTGCCCGGGCACGTGCTCCATCGGGCGAAGCTGGGCTTCCCGGTGCCGCTGCGGCACTGGCTGCGCGGCACCGAACTGTTCGACTGGGCACACGAGCAGATCGCGGCGTCGGGCACCGATCACCTGCTCGACAAGGCCGCGATCGCGAAGATGCTGAACGACCACCGGGACGGCGTGTCCGACCACAGCCGTCGCCTCTGGACCGTGCTGATCTTCATGGTCTGGCACGGCATCTTCGTGGAGAACCGCATCGTTCCGGAGATCGCCGAGCCGGCGTACCCGGTCTCGCTGTAGGCGCTTCGCGCCCGTGAGTGGTTGACGAGTCCAGGGACTCGTCAACCACTCACGGGCGGCGGAGCCGCCTCCTACGGAAGAACGGCAGCGATCTCGTCGGCGGCGGTGGAGCCGTAGGCGTCCGCGAGGCGCTTGACAGCCTCATCGCGGTCGAATGTCCATTCCTGGGTTCCGACGGTCTCCAGCACGAGCACCGCCACCAGCGACCCCAGCTGCGCGGAGCGCTCGAAACTCAGGCCCGCGCTGTGCGCGAGGAGGAATCCGGCCCGGAATCCGTCACCGACACCGGTCGGGTCGACCTTCGCCTTCTCGGGAACGACGGCGACACGGGTCCAGTTGCCCTCGGAGTCGACGATCTCGACGCCCTTGGAACCGAGCGTCGTGACACGGACGCCGACCTGAGCGCGGATCTCCTCTTCCGACAGTCCGGTCTTCTGCTGCAGCAGTCCCCACTCGTACTCGTTCGTGAACAGGTACTTTGCGCCGCGGATCAGCGCCGACGCCTCGTCGCCGTTCAGTCGGGCGAGCTGCTGCGACGGGTCGGCGGCGAACGGGATTCCCTGCCGGCGGCATTCCTCGGTGTGGCGGATCATCGCCTCGGGGTCGTTGGCGCCGATCAGGACCAGTTCGAGC
The DNA here is from genome assembly GCF_001583455.1 of Rhodococcus sp. LB1. Lineage (NCBI taxonomy): Bacteria > Bacillati > Actinomycetota > Actinomycetes > Mycobacteriales > Nocardiaceae > Rhodococcus > Rhodococcus sp. LB1. Next base: position 32,161 of record NZ_LTCZ01000087.1, read on the forward strand.
GCTTCGGCGTCCTGCGCGATACCGGACAGCTGGATTTCGCGGGCCTCACTCATCGCACCGGGGTAGAACGACGCGATCTGCGCCATGTCCTCGTCGGTGGTGCACACGAAACGCGCGGTGTGCGCGGTGGTCGAGATCCGGACGGCGGTGCAGTCGACACCGTTGCTCTCGAGCCACTGGCGGTAGTCCGCGAAGTCGGCCCCGACGGCCCCGACCAGCAGTGGAGATCCACCGAGGACGCCCATGGCGTAGGCGATGTTGCCGCCCACTCCCCCGCGCCGGACTACGAGGTCGTCGACCAGGAAGCTCAACGAGATGTGACTGAGCTGATCGGCGAGCAGTTGCTCGGCGAACCGGCCCGGAAACCGCATCAGGTGGTCGGTGGCGATGGAACCGGTAACCGCAATTGTCACGGGCGGATGCCTTTCGATGAGTTCGGTCGGGATTTCTCACCGTACCCCGGAGTACCACCGTGATCGGTCGGCAGCACGGGACCCGGGTACGTGGAGATCGGGCACGAAAAAAGTCTGACGCGGCAGCCGGTCGGCGCCGCGTCAGACTTGTCGATTCAGTTGTACTTCGGCCTGGGACTCAGTTGAAGGAGTCGCCGCAGGCGCACGAACCGGTCGCGTTGGGGTTGTCGATGGTGAAACCCTGCTTCTCGATGGTGTCGACGAAGTCGATCGAGGCACCCTCGACGTACGGCGCGCTCATCCGGTCCACCGCGAGGGCGACGCCACCGAAGTCCACGATCAGGTCGCCGTCCAGGTTCCGGTCGTCGAAGAACAGCTGGTAACGCAGTCCTGCGCAGCCGCCGGGTTGCACGGCGATACGCAGTGCGAGGTCGTCACGACCTTCCTGATCGAGCAGCGCCTTCGCCTTGGCGGACGCGGCTTCGGTCATCTTGACGCCGTGGACGGCGGTCTCGTTCTGCACAGTCATGGGCTCTCCCTGTAGTTCGTAACAAACCCGTGAACGCTTCAACGGTACTCCGCGCCCGACTTATTCCCGGGTTCCATTCCCTGCGGCAGCGTCCGCAGATCGATCCACGTCCATGGTATCCGACGTCGCGGATTCGGGTTACTGCCCTGCGGCCGCACCGTCCCAACTGCGGGCTGCGGCCGCGGCAAGGTCTCTCAGCTGCGCGTATGCGTCCGACATCGCGAGTTCGACCGATCCCGCGTGGTCCACCAGCGACAGTGCGTCGTCGATGCCCGCGCTGTCGAGGTCCGCGGTGTCGAGGAGGACCTGCCCGGCCAGGACGAGTGTCGCGATCGAGCGCCGGCGGGCGGCAGCGGCGAGCGCGATCACGAGTTTCCCGCGCAGCGACTGCTGGTCGAGGCGGCCTTCCCCGGTGATCACGAGCTGGGCGGAGGCGAGTTGCCGGTCCTGCCGGGTGCGTTGCGCGACCACGTGAGCACCGGATTCGCGGCTCGCGCCGAGGGCGAGCAGGGCGGCCCCGATGCCACCGGCGGCGCCGGCTCCGGCCTCGGCGGCGACCTCCCGGGCCGTCACCCGCTGCAGTTGCCCCGCCCATGCGGCGTTCCGGTCCTCGAGGAATGCGACGGTGTCGGGGTCGGCACCCTTCTGCGGTCCGAACACGCGGGCGGCGCCGTGCTCGCCGAGCAACGGATGCTCGACGTCGGACGCGGCCACCAGTTCCACCGACCGCAGGCGGGCGACGGCGGCGTCCGCGCTCCCGAAACCCTGCGCGAGGGCTTCGACGAGACCGCGGCCGCCGTCGGTGCAGCTGCTGCCGCCGAGACCGACGACGATTCTCCTCGCTCCGGCGTCGAGGGCCGCCACCACGAGTTGGCCGACGCCCCTGCTGTGCGCGTCGCGGGCGGTGCGGGGCGTCGGCGGTCCGCCCAGCAGTCCGAGTCCGCAGGCCTGGGCGGATTCGAGGTACGCGTCGGTGCCGTCGAGGAGCCAGCGGGCCGTGACGTCGGCGCCGAGGGGCCCTTCCACGACCGCGGTCCGGACGGTGCCGCCCGCAGCCGCGACCACGTCGACGAATCCGGGGCCGCCGTCGGACTGCGGCGCCTCGATCAGCTGGTCGTCCGGGCGCACGGCCGACCATCCCGCCGCGATCGCGGCGGTTGCCTCGACGGCGGTCAGCGTTTCACCGAAGGAGTCCGGTGCGATCATCACTCGCATCGGCGAAGTGTATGGCGACGGGCGCGACCCGGCATTTCGATGTGAGGGCGGTTTCCCCCCCGGCGCCGTCTTCCCATACTCTGGAAGGGTGAAATTGCTACGCCGCGGTGATTCGGACAATTCAGACAAGCGGGACGTCGAGGTCGCCGAGTCGTCCACGGCCTCGGAGGCGGAGTCCGCCGAACAGGCGGGCAAGGGCCGCCCGACCCCCAAGCGACGCGACGCCGAGGCGAAGCGACGCGGTCCGGTCGCGCCCGCACCCCTGACGGCGAAAGAGGCACGCGCCCGTAAGAAGGCCACCCGCGGTAGCAAGGAAGAGCGCAAGGTCGCCGCGGCGGAGCGGCGCGCCACCGCCGCCGAGCGACGCGCCCGCATGCTCGCCGGCGAGGACAAATACCTCCTCCCCCGCGACAAGGGGCCGGTCCGCGCGTACGTCCGCGACATCGTGGACGCCCGGCGCAACCTGGTCGGCCTGTTCATGCCGCTGGCCCTGGTTCTCATCATGGCGATGTTCGTCAGCCCGGCACTGCAGGCGATCGTGACGCTAGCCATGCTCATCATGATGATGTTCATGGCCATCGAGGGCGTCTGGCTCGGCCGCAAGATCAACAATCAGGTGCGGGAGCGCTTCCCGGACACCCCCGACGGCGGTTTCAAGCTCGGGTGGTACGCGTTCGTGCGTGCGTCGCAGATCCGCAAGCTGCGCGCCCCCAAGCCGCGGGTGCGCCCCGGCGACGCCATCTGACGGTCAGTTGTGGGGCGCGCGGTGCGTCTCGGCGAGCAGCCGCCCCAGTTCGGCGTCGCGGTCGTACGACAGGTCGGTCATGGGATCAGCCGGTCGGAAGAAGTTGTCGCGGTAGCTTTTCCGCAGTCGCGGATGGAGTGGACCCAGGTGCCGACCGGCGTACATCACGGCCGTATGCAGCACGAGGAGAAGTGCAACGAGGACGAGGAATTCGGTCATGGCTGAAATTTTCCGCCCATTCACTTCCCGCCAACAGTGGCGGAATTGACGTTCTTCGTCAAAATACTGCCACTCCGGTGGGTTGGTAGCGTTTCCCTCCGTGCCCACCGCCGATTCCCCGGACCGCCCGCGCCGTCCGAACCAGACGTCGCGAACATTGGTGCTCGGCGGTGCACGCTCCGGAAAATCCGCTCACGCCGAGGAACTGACCCAGGCCCTGGCCGGGGCGGGCCGGGTGCGCTACGTCGCCACCAGTCACCGCGACCCCGACGACCACGACTGGGAACACCGCATCGCTCAGCACCGCGATCGGCGTCCCGGCAGCTGGCTCACCGTGGAAACCGCGCACCGGCGCGACCTCGTCGACCAATTGCGTTCCCCCACCGAAGCCGCGGCCACCCTCGTCGACGATCTCGGCACCTGGCTCACCGTCGAACTCGACGGCGCCGCAGCCTGGGAATCGCCGCGGGGCAGCATCACCCCACGCACGGACGAACTCGTCGCGAGCGTCCGCGACTATCGCGGCGCACTCGTGCTGGTGACTCCCGAAGTAGGTCTCGGCGTCATCCCCGAGACCCGGTCCGGTCGCCTGTTCCGCGACGAGATCGGCGCCCTCAACGCGCGGCTCGCCCAGGTCTGCGATCGCGTGGTCCTGGTCGTCGCCGGACTGACCATGACCTTGAAAGATGATCCCGCACACGAGTCGTGCGGGGCAGAAGTGTCCACTCGAGCGAGAGGCCAAGCGTGACCAGCGAGTCCGTGAGCACCGACCCTGGTCGGTTCGAACCCGTCACCCCACCCGACGAAGGGGTGCGCGCCCAGGCCGAGGCCCGTCAGTTGCAGCTCACCAAACCGGCGGGCTCGCTCGGACGTCTCGAGACGCTCGCGTGCTGGGCCGCGGCCTGCCAGGGCGTCTGCCCGCCCGTCCCCTTCGCGCGGGCGCGGGTGGTGGTGTTCGCCGGCGACCACGGAGTGGCACGGACCGGCGTCTCGGCGTATCCGCCCGAGGTGACGGCCCAGATGGTCGCCAACTTCGTCGGCGGCGGGGCAGCCGTCAATGCTCTCGCGAACCGGGCCGGCGCAAGCGTGCGCGTCGTCGACCTGTCCGTCGACGGCGACACGGATCCGTCGGTGTCCACGTTCAAGATTCGCCGCTCGTCGGGGGCGATCGACCGCGAGGACGCGCTCACACACGAGGAGACACTGAAGGCCATCGAGGCCGGACGGTCCATCGCCGACTCCGAGATCGATTCCGGCGCAGACCTGTTGATCGCCGGCGACATGGGAATCGGCAACACCACGCCGGCCACCGTTCTCATCGCCGCGCTGACGGACACCGAACCGGTGGCTGCGGTCGGCCGGGGCACCGGTGTCGACGACGCCGGCTGGATCCGGAAGACGGCGGCGATCCGCGACGCGATGCGCCGGGCCCGGCCGGTGGTCCGGGACACGGTGGCGCTCCTGCGTACGGTGTCGGGCGCCGACCTCGCCGCGATGGCCGGCTTCCTCGCCCAGGCCTCCGCTCGCAAGACCCCGGTGATTCTCGACGGCGTCGTCGTGACCGCGGCCGCGATGGTCGCGGAGGAACTCGCGCACGGCGCCCGCGCATGGTGGCTGGCCGGCCACCGTTCGACGGAACCGGCTCACACGATCGCACTGAAGCACCTGCAACTCGACCCCCTCCTCGAACTCGACATGCGGCTCGGCGAGGGGTCCGGCGCCGTCACCGCACTGCCGATCCTGCAGGGCGCCGTCGCCACGCTCGCGGAGATGGCGACGTTCGCGGAGGCCGGAGTCAGCACCCGCGACGCCGAGGACAGCGAGGGCACCGAGGACGGCGAGGGCACCGAGACCGGCTCCGCCGCCGATACCGCGGGCTGACCGTGTCGGGCGTGCTGCTCGCGTTCTCCTGGCTGACAGTTCTTCCCCTGCACGGACCGGATTCCGTGGACCGCGTGTCAGGTCGCCGCGCTATCCGGGCGGCGCCGGTGACCGGGATCGCGCTGGGAGTCCTGGCCGCGGGGGTGCTGTGGGCGCTCGTGTCCGCCGGTCTCGACCCCGCCCTCGCCGGCCTGATGACGGTGGGTGCTCATGCTCTCGCCACCCGGGGCATGCACATCGACGGCCTGTCCGACACGGTCGACGGGCTCGGCTGTTACGGGCCGCCGGAGCGGGCGCGGGCCGTGATGCACAGCGGCGGTGCGGGCCCGTTCGGGGTGTGCGCCCTGGTGATCTGCCTGGGCGCGCAGGGACTGGCGTTCGGATCTCTGGCCGCCGCAGGACAATTCGCGTGCGTGGCCGTCGCCGTGGCGGCCGGGCGGGTGGCGGTCGTGTTCGCCTGCCGGCGCGGAATTCCCGCGTCGTCGACGGAAGGATTCGGCGCACTGGTCGCCGAAACCCAGTCACCGTGGACCGGCATCGCCTGGACCGTTCCGCTCCTCGCGGCGGCCGCGTGGTGCACCTCGCCGTGGTGGCAGGGGCCGATCGTCGCGGCGGTCGCGCTGACGCTCACCGCGTTGCTGGTGGCCCACTGCGTCCGGCGATTCGCCGGCCTGAACGGCGACGTGCTCGGCGCCGCGCTCGAGATCACCGTCACCGTCTCGGCGATCGGTCTCACTTTCTGATCGACCGCCGGAACCGAGATCAGCGCAGTTTGGTCATCCACCCGTGGGTGTCGGCGAACGTTCCCCGCTGAATGCCGGTCAGCGTGTCGCGCAGGGCCATGGTGACCTCGCCGGGTTCGCCGTCGGCGATCGTGAATTCACCCTCGGCCGACTTGACCCGGCCGACGGGTGTGATGACCGCCGCGGTACCGCACGCGAACACCTCGGTGATCTCACCCGACTTGGTCTTGGTGCGCCATTCGTCGGTGCTGATCCGACGCTCCTCCACCGCGAAACCTGCGTCGGTCGCGAGGGTCAGCAGCGAGTTGCGGGTGATACCCGGCAGCAGCGAACCGGACAGGGACGGCGTCACGAGGCGGGCGTCGGGGCCGGAGCCGAACACGAAGAAGAGGTTCATGCCGCCCATCTCCTCCACGTACGACCGCTCGATCGCGTCGAGCCACACCACCTGGTCGCAACCCTCGTCGGCGGCCTGCGCCTGCGCGAGAAGCGAAGCCGCATAGTTGCCCGCGAACTTGGCGGCGCCGGTGCCACCGGGTGCGGCGCGCACGTATTCCGTCGACAGCCACACGCTGACCGGCTTCACTCCACGCGGGAAGTAGGCGCCTGCGGGCGAGGCGATCAGCAGGTAGCGGTACTCGTCGGCCGGACGCACACCGAGACCGGCCTCGGTGGAGAACATGAACGGGCGGAGGTACAGCGCGTCCTCACCGCCGGCGGCGGGCACCCATTCGTGATCCAGCTCGAGCAGTTCGGTGATCGACTTGACGAACAACTCCTCCGGCAGCTCCGGCATCGCGAGACGACGAGCCGACGTCGCAAGTCGTTCGGCGTTCGCCTCGAGGCGGAACGTCGAGATGCCACCGTCGGGCTGCCGGTACGCCTTCAGCCCCTCGAAGATGGCCTGTCCGTAATGCAGCACCATCGCGGCGGGGTCGAGCTGGAGCGGCCCGTACGGTTCGACCTTGGCGTCGTGCCAGCCGAGCTCCGTGGAGTAGGTGATCGACACCATGTGGTCCGTGAAGTACCGACCGAATCCGGGCGCCGCCAGTATCTCTCGCCGTACCTCGTCGGAGGTGAGGGCGGGATGCGGGACGCGAACGAACTCGGTGACACCTGTCATGCCCGTGATCTTATCGAACGCCTTCCGCCGCCCCACGGCCGACAGGTCGTCCGCGACAGGCGCTTACTTGGTGTTGATCTCCACGAACGGCGGAGACACCACCTCGGCGCGCAGGGAGCGTCCCCGGACGTCCACGGCGATCTCGTCTCCCGCCGACACGCCGGCTCCGGAGTCGAGCAGCGCCAATGCGATCCCGACCTTGAGCGTGGGCGAGAACGTGCCCGACGTGGTCTCGCCGATCGACTCGCCGTCGCGCAGCACGGTCTGACCGGCGCGGAGAACCCCGCGGTCCAGCGCCTTGATGCCCCACAGCTTGCGCGCCGGGCCGGACTCCTTCTCGTCGGTGAGCGTCTCCTTGCCCCAGAACTTCGGCTTCTTCCACCCGATCGCCCAGCCGCATCGCGCCTCGAGCGGGGAGATCTCCAGCGACAGTTCGTGCCCGTGCAGCGGGTATCCCATCTCGGTGCGCAGCGTGTCCCGGGCACCGAGACCGGCGACCTGGCCGCCGTGCGCGCGGACCTGCTCGACCGCGGCCCGGAACACCTTCTCGCTGTCCTCCCAGCGCGGCAGCAGTTCGAACCCGACCTCGCCGGTGTACCCGCTGCGGCACACGCGGACGGGAACCCCGTCCCAGGTGGCGTCCGCGAAGGCCATGTACTCGATGTCGGTGGGCAGGCCGAGTGCGGTGAGCACGTCCGCCGACTTCGGGCCCTGGACGGCGATCACACCGAAATCCCGGTGCTGGTTCTCCACGGTGACGCCCTCTGGGGCCGTGGCGGCCAGTGCCGCGACCACGTCCGCGGTGTTGGCCGCGTTGGGGACGAGGAACACCTCGTCGGGGCTCACGTAGTAGGCGATCAGATCGTCGATCACTCCGCCCGACGGCGTGCAGCACAGCGTGTATTGCGCCTTGCCGGGACCGATCTTGTCGAGATCGTTGGTCAGGGCCGAGTTCACGAAGGCTGCGGCGCCACTGCCCCGCACGAGGGCCTTGCCGAGGTGGCTGACGTCGAACACCCCCACCGACTCGCGCACCGCGGTGTGTTCGGCGACGACCCCGGCGTACGAGACGGGCATCTCCCAGCCCCCGAAGGGAGCGAACGTGGCCCCGAGTTCGACGTGAACGGCGTGGACGGGGCCTTGGGACAACTGCTCCTCGGTCATGGGCCTCAACTTATCCGACCCCCGGGCGCACCGGGTAGGCGACGGCGGACGAGCACTACCATCGGGACGGACGTCGACCATCCGACACCACCCGATCCCGAACCGCTGCAGGAGAGACACCGTGAGCACTCACACAGCCCGACCCCTCGGACCACAACTCGCCCTGGCCGGCACCGTCGGCAAGCGGGTGGACGTGCTGGTGATCGGGCTGACGTCGAGCTCGGACGGACCCGAAATCGCCCTCGGCGACGGCATCGTCGACGAATCGGTGCTGACCGATCTGCTCGACACGCTCGTCTCGGTCGGCGCCTCCGGCAAGGCGGAGGAGACGACCCGCATCCCGGCACCCGACACGCTTCCGGTCGACAGTGTGCTCGCCGTCGGACTCGGTTCGGCCGAGAAGCTCGACGCCGAGCAGATCCGCAAGTCCGCGGGCGCCGCGGCGCGTTCGCTCAGTGGCGTCGGCACCGTCGCGACCACCCTGTCCGTACTCGATCTCGGTGCGGCAGCCGAAGGTTTCGCCCTCGGCGCGTACCGGTTCACCGAGTTCAAGTCCGCGAAATCCGCTCCCGGCCCGGACGCACAGCCCGTCTCGCGGGTGGAGCTGCTGGTGTCGTCCCCGCGCGCCAAGGAGTCGAGGGAGACCCTCGCGCGCTCCGCGGCGATCGCCGACGCCGTCGCCACCGCGCGCGAATTCGTCAACACTCCCCCGAGCCACCTCTTCCCCGCCGAATTCGCCGACCGCGCAAAGGCTCTCGGCACCGACGCCGGACTGAAGGTCGAGGTCCTCGACGAGAAGGCACTCGAAAAGAACGGATACGGCGGCATCCTCGGGGTGGGCAAGGGCTCGTCCCGGCTGCCGCGGCTGGTCCGGCTGAGCTACTCCGCCAAAAAGCGGAACGCCCCCAAGGTCGCGCTCGTCGGCAAGGGCATCACGTTCGACACCGGCGGCATCTCCATCAAGCCCGCCGCAGGCATGGAGAACATGACGTCCGACATGGGCGGCGCCGCAGCCGTCGTCGCCACCGTTGTCCTCGCCGCCAAGCTCGGACTGCCGGTCGACGTCACCGCCACCGTCCCGATGGCCGAGAACATGCCGTCGTCCACCGCGCAGCGTCCCGGCGACGTCCTCACCCAGTACGGCGGAACCACGGTGGAGGTCATCAACACCGACGCGGAGGGACGTCTCGTCCTCGCCGACGCCATCGTCCGCGCGTGCGAGGACGACCCCGACTACCTCATCGACACGGCGACTCTCACCGGCGCGCAGATGGTGGCACTGGGCAACCGGACGCCCGGTGTGATGGGCACCGACGAGTTCCGCGACCGCGTCGCCGCCATTTCCCAGGAAATCGGTGAGAACGCGTGGGCCATGCCGATGCCCGCCGAACTGCGCTCGGACCTCGATTCGAAGGTCGCCGACCTCGCCAACGTCACCAACCACCGCTGGGGCGGCATGCTCGCGGCGGCCCTGTACCTGAAGGAGTTCGTCGCCGACGGCGTCCAGTGGGCGCACATCGACGTCGCCGGACCGGCGTACAACTCGTCGGGACCGTGGGGATACACCGGCCGCGGCGGCACCGGCGTGCCCGTGCGCACCATGATCGCGGTGATCGAGGACATCGCCGCCAACGGGTAGGCGCTCCGCGCCCGTGCGCCTTTCTGGTAGCTGGAACAACCAGCAAGGCGCACGGCGGCGAAGCCGCCTAGAGGTCGCGCTCGCGCTCCCGCTTCCGCTCGATGCGGCGCCGCGCGTCGTGGTCGCGCATCCGCTGCGGGTAGCCGGTCTTGCGGACGTCGTACACGGGGATGCGGAGGTCCTCGCCGAGTTTGCGGGCGCCGCGTTCACCGCCCACCCGGCGCCGGGTCCACTCGCCGTCCGCCGCAACGAGCACGACAGTGACTTCCGTCACTGTCGTCTGAGGTTCCACGTAGGCCTCCACACCGAGGTGCGTGCGAGTCCAGTTCGCGAGATACGCGGCGTCCTCCGGGGACGCCTGAGATCGGCCGGACCGAGGCCGCGAGAATCGGTCGAACAACCCCACGTCGAGCCTCCTCGAGTGCGTGCGCCCGACGATGCCGGCGACTGTCCTCCAAGTTTGCCAGCGCACGCCCGGTTTCCGCCGCACACGAAAACTACTGGCCGGTAGCGATTACGTCGCGACACACCGGAGTCCCCGACGGGTGCCCCTCGGCGGACACGCCCGCCGGATCAATGGAAAGATGTGGAGCGCCGACACAGCGAGTGGGTGACGACGAATCGGAATTACCTGCAAGTAGACGCAAGACACGTGCATCTCGAAGCACAATGGTTCACGACCACAAGTCGACAAAATTCAACAACCCGAACACAACTGTCGAGGAGTCAAAAGACATGGCCTTCTCCGTCCAGATGCCAGCGCTTGGTGAGAGTGTCACCGAGGGAACTGTCACGCGGTGGCTCAAGCAGGAAGGAGACACGGTCGAAGTTGACGAACCCTTGCTCGAAGTCTCCACGGACAAGGTGGACACGGAAATCCCGTCTCCCGTGGCCGGCGTTCTCAGCAAGATCGTTGCTCAGGAAGACGACACCGTGGAAATCGGTGGCGAGCTTGCCGTGATCGGCGACGCCGGTGAGGCTCCTGCCTCCGACTCCGCTCCCGCACCCGCCGCCGAAGAGCCCGCCGCGGAGCCGGCTCCCGCCGCGGAGGCGCCGGCCGCCGAGCCCGCGCCCGCAGCATCCGGCAACGGTTCCGCCGAGGGCACCGCCGTGAAGATGCCCGAACTGGGCGAGTCCGTCACCGAGGGCACCGTCACCCGCTGGCTCAAGGCCGTCGGCGACGAGGTCGCCGTGGACGAGCCGCTCGTCGAGGTGTCCACCGACAAGGTCGACACGGAGATCCCGTCCCCCGTCGCCGGTACTCTCCTCGAGATCAGCGCCGAGGAAGACGACACCGTTTCCGTCGGCGGTCAGCTCGCCGTCATCGGTTCGGGCGCGCCCGCCGCCAAGCCGGCCGCGGAACCGAAGCCCGAGCCGACACCCGAGCCCGCGAAGCCCGCTCCGGCCCCGGAGCCCGCGAAGCCCGAGCCCGCCAAGAGTGCACCGGCCCCGGCCGCCGCACCGGCAGCATCGGCGCCGGCTCCCGCAGCCGCCGCACCCGCTCCCGCGGCCACGTCCGGAGACAGCACCCCGTACGTCACCCCGCTGGTGCGCAAGCTCGCTACGGACAACAACGTCGACCTGTCCTCGGTGACGGGCACCGGAGTCGGTGGCCGCATCCGTAAGCAGGACGTCCTCGCTGCCGCCGAGGCCAAGAAGGCACCGGCCGCCGCTGCCGCGCCTGCTGCCGCACCGGCCGCCGCCGCTGCTCCCGCAGCCGCCTCCGCCGGGGTCCGCCCCGAACTGGCCCACCTGCGCGGAACCACGCAGAAGGCCAACCGGATTCGTCAGATCACCGCCACGAAGACACGGGAGTCGCTGCAGACCACGGCGCAGCTCACCCAGACCTTCGAGATCGACGTCACCAAGATCGCGGCCCTGCGCGCGCAGGCCAAGAACACCTTCCTCGAGCGCGAGGGCGTCAAGCTCACGTTCCTCCCGTTCTTCGCGAAGGCCGTCGTCGAGGCGCTGAAGTCGCACCCGAACATCAACGCCAGCTACGACGAGGCGAACAAGCAGATCACCTACTACGACGCCGAGCACCTGGGCATCGCGGTCGACACCGACCAGGGCCTGCTGTCCCCTGTGATCCACAACGCCGGCGACCTGTCGCTGGCCGGCCTGGCCCGCGCGATCGCGGACATCGCCAAGCGCGCCCGCTCCGGTGGGCTCAAGCCGGACGAGCTGTCCGGTGGCACGTTCACGATCACGAACATCGGCAGCCAGGGCGCCCTGTTCGACACCCCGATCCTCGTGCCCCCGCAGGCCGCGATGCTCGGAACCGGCGCGATCGTCAAGCGTCCCGTGGTCGTGACCGACGAGTCCGGCAGTGAGAGCATCGGCGTCCGCTCGATGTGCTACCTGCCGCTCACCTACGATCACCGCCTCGTCGACGGTGCCGACGCCGGCCGCTTCTTGACCACGATCAAGCAGCGTCTGGAGCAGGGAGCGTTCGAGGCCGACCTCGGCCTCTGATCGTCACCGGACTTCGAGCCGAACGTAGTTTCGCAGGGGCACCATTTCCATCAGGGATGGTGCCCCTGCGCTGTGAAGGAGGCTGTTGCACATGCGAGTGGTCATCGCCGGTTCCTCCGGGCTGATTGGCACCGCTCTCGTCTCGTCTCTCCGCGGCGACGGTCACGACGTCGTCCGCCTCGTCCGCCGGTCGTCCGCGGGTCCCGACGAGTCACGCTGGGATCCGCAGAAGGACCGGATCGACACGGGGATCCTCGCGGACGCCGATGCGGTCGTGAATCTGTGCGGCGTCGGGGTCGGCGACAAACGCTGGACCGGGGCGTACAAGCAACTGATCCGGGACAGTCGCATCGCCGCCACCGACGTCCTGGCCGAGGGCGTCGCCGAGGCCGCGGTGCCCGTGTTCGTGAATGCGAGCGCAGTCGGCTACTACGGCGACACCGGCGATCGGGTCGTCGACGAGACCTCGCCCTCCGGGACGGGTTTCCTCGCGGACACCTGCCGCGACTGGGAGGCCGCGACAGCCCCCGCCCACACCTCGAAGATCCGGACGGTTCTGCTGCGGAGCGGCATCGTCCTCTCGCCCCACGGCGGCCTGCTCGGCAGGCTGAAGACGCTGTACTCGTTCGGGCTCGGCGGCCGGCTCGGCAACGGCCGCCAGTACCTGTCGTGGATCTCGTTGGAGGACGAGGTCGATGCGATCAAGTTCGTCCTCGCCCGCGACGACGTCGCCGGCCCCGTGAACGTCACCGGCCCGGCGCCCGTCACCAACGCCCAGTTCAACGGCGCGGTCGCGCGGACGCTGCACCGTCCCGCACCGTGGATCGTTCCCGGGTTCGCGCTCAGCGCACTGGTCGGCGAGTTTGCGCAGGAAGGCATCCTGGCCGGGCAGCGCGCGATACCCACGGTGCTCGAGAACACGGGATTCCGGTTCCGGCACAACACCATCGGGGAAGCGCTCGACGCCGCGCTCGTGCGGTGAACCCACGTCGTCGCGGTGCGGCCGCAGCCCCGGCGTAACCTCTAGCGCATGAGCAGCGCGACACAATCCGCCCGTTTCAGCCCCTCCCCGATTTCCGTCGAACATCTCGGCACGATCGGGTATGTCGACGCCTGGGATCGACAGCGCGAGCTGGCGGCCGAACGCGCCGAGAACGTGGGTACCGACACGCTCCTCCTGCTCGAACACCCGGCCGTCTATACCGCGGGGCGCCGGACCGAACCCGAGGACCGTCCGACCGACGGCACTCCCGTCATCGACGTCGACCGTGGCGGGAAGATCACCTGGCACGGTCCGGGTCAGCTGGTGGGCTACCCGATCGTCAAACTGGCCGAACCGGTCGACGTCGTGCGGTACGTGCGCCGGCTCGAGCAGGCACTGATCACCGTGTGCACCGACCTCGGCATCGACTGCGGCCGGGTCGACGGTCGCTCCGGTGTGTGGCTGCCGGCGTCCCTCGACAACGGGCAGTGGCTGCCCGAGCGCAAGGTGGCGGCCATCGGCGTGCGGGTACAGCGTGGTGTCGCACTCCACGGCTTCTCGCTCAACTGCAATTCCGTTCTCACGGGGTTCGACGCGATCATCCCGTGCGGTATCCGCGACGCCGGGGTCACGTCGCTGTCGCGGGAATTGGGCCGCGACGTCACTGTCGAGGAGGTCACGCCCGTCGTCACGGCGGCCGTCGTCGCCGCGCTCGACGGCGAACTTCCGGTGACCGAACACGACATCGAGCGGGTCACGTTCGACTCCGCCGCCGCCGAGACGACGTCGTCCGCGCCCACCTTCACTACTGTTCAGTACGGTTGACCTCCGCTCCCCGGCCCGCCGGGCGCGACGGGCCGGGCGTACGATCGTCTCCGTGACTGTGGCCCCAGAAGGACGCAAATTGCTCCGCCTCGAGATCCGAAATGCGGAGACTCCGATCGA
>NZ_LTCZ01000088.1:0-23987 GCF_001583455.1 Rhodococcus sp. LB1
GCGTCCCGGCCGGGACGCGACCATCGTCGCGTACGGGCCGTCGGTGTCCGTCGCGCTCGAATCCGCCGAAGCGGCCGCTGCGGAGGGCCACGACATCGAGGTGATCGACCTGCGGTCGATCGTGCCGTTCGACGACGAGACCGTCATGGCATCGGTCCGGAAGACCGGTCGCTGCATCGTCATTCAAGAGGCGCAGGGATTCGCCGGTGTCGGCGCCGAGATCGCCGCCCGCGTCCAGGAACGCTGCTTCCATCACCTGCACGCGCCGGTGCTGAGGGTCAGCGGATTCGACATCCCGTACCCGGCGCCGAAACTCGAACGCCTCCACCTGCCGAGCGTCGACCGCGTCCTCGACAGCGTCGACCGGTTGCAGTGGAACGACTCCGCCGACACCCGCTGGGCGGTGACCGCATGAGCAACCAGGTCTTCCTGCTCCCCGACCTCGGCGAAGGACTCACCGAGGCCGACATCGCCGAATGGAAAGTTGAGGTCGGCGACACCGTCACCATCGACCAGGTGGTCGTCGAGGTCGAAACCGCGAAAGCCGCGGTCGAGGTGCCGATTCCCTTCGAGGGCACGGTGATCTCCCTACACGGCGACGAAGGCTCGACGCTGCAGGTGGGCACCCCGCTGATCACCGTCAGCGGAACCCCCGCCGCACACGCGCAGTACCGCGAAGAAGAAAAAGCCGGCTCGGGCAACGTCCTGATCGGGTACGGCACCAGCGAGGACACCCGCCGGCGTCGGCGTCGCGTCGGCGTGACACGCGAGGTCACACCGCCGGAACCGAACCGCACCGGTGTTGCGCCACGGGTCATCTCGCCGGTCGTTCGCAACCTCGCGCGGCAGAACGGCCTCGACCTGTCGCGGCTGCCCGGGAGCGGTCCCGGCGGTGTGATCAACCGCGCCGACGTCGAGCGGGCACTCGCCGCGCCACCCGCGACGGCCGACGTACAGCGGATTCCGATCAAGGGCCTGCGGAAAGCGGTCGCCGACAAGCTCTCGACGAGCCGCCGTGAAATCCCGGACGCGACAACCTGGGTGGATGTGGACGCCACCGATCTCCTCGCCGCCCGCCGGGCAATCAATGCCGCCCTCGACGCCGGCGTGAGCCTGATGGCCCTGCTCGCGCGTCTGGCCCTCGCGGCGCTGAACCAGTACCCGGAACTGAACTCGACCGTCGACACCGAACGCAACGAGATCGTCCGATACGGTCACGTCCACCTCGGCATCGCGGCGCAGACACCGCGCGGCCTGGTCGTCCCGGTGATCGAGCAGGCCGACTCGCTCACCACCGTCGAACTGGCCCGGCAACTGCGGGACACGACGGCGCTGGCCCGTGAGGGGACGCTCCCGCCGGCACGGCTGACGGGTGGCACGTTCACCCTCAACAACTACGGCGTCTTCGGTGTGGACGGTTCGACCCCGATCATCAACCATCCCGAGGCCGCGATCCTCGGTGTCGGCCGCATCGTCGACAAACCGTGGGTCGTGGACGGGCAGTTGGCCGTTCGGAAGGTCACCCAGGTGTCGTTGAGCTTCGATCACCGCGTGTGCGACGGCGGTGTCGCGGGCGGGTTCCTCAGATTGTTCGCCGACTACCTCGAGAACCCGATCACCGTGCTGGGGAGGCTGTAGATGTTCGACACGCACAGTGACATCCTGATCCTCGGTGGCGGTTCCGGCGGCTACGCCTGCGCCGTCCGGGCCGCGCAGCTCGGGCTGTCGGTGACGGTGATCGAGGCGGACAAGATCGGCGGAACCTGCCTGCACCGGGGCTGTATCCCGACCAAGGCGCTGCTCCACTCCGCCGAGGTCGCCGACACCGCGCGGACCGGTTCCGCGTTCGGCGTGCGAACGACGTTCGACGGCATCGACATCGAGGCGGTACACCGCTACAAGAACGACACGATCGACCGGTTGCACAGGGGACTGCGGGGGCTGGTCGCCCATCTCGAGATCAGCGTCGTGAACGGGCACGGAAAGTATGTCGGAGACAGGACGATCGAGGTGGACGGCACCCGCTACACCGGGACGTCCGTGGTGCTCGCTACCGGCTCCTACGCGCGGACAGTGCCGTCCATCGAGCTCGGTGAGCGCATCGTCACCAGTGACGACGCACTGAACCTCGGGTTTGTCCCGAAGAAGACCATCGTTCTCGGCGGCGGCGTGATCGGCGTCGAATTCGCCAGCGTCTGGGCGTCGTTCGGCGCGGAGGTGACTGTCGTCGAGGCGCTCCCCCACCTGGTCGCGGCGGAGGATCCGTGGTGCTCGAAGCAACTCGAACGCGCATTCCGCAAGCGCGGTATCACCGCCCGCACGGGCGTGACGGTCGCCGCGGCGAAGGAAACCGCGGACGGCGTTCTCGTGGAACTCGAGGGCGGCGACACCCTCGAGGCGGAGATCCTGCTGGTGGCGGTGGGGCGTGGTCCGCGCACCGGCGACAGCGGGTTCGCGGAACACGGCATCACCCTGGACCGTGGGTTCGTCGTCGCCGACGAGCGGCTGCGCACCCACGTCGACGGTGTGTACGCCGTCGGGGACATCGTGGCCGGACTTCAACTGGCGCACCGCGGCTTTCAGCAGGGCGTATTCGTTGCCGAAGAGATCGCCGGCCTCGATCCCGTTCCCGTGGCCGAGCATCTCGTTCCGCGGGTGACGTACTCGCACCCCGAGGTCGCGTCCGTCGGACTCACCGAGGACGCCGCCCGCGAACGGTACGGCGACGTCACGTCCGTCGTGTACGACCTCTCAGGCAACGGCAAGAGCCAGATCCTGAAGACGTCGGGCGGAATCAAGGTCGTCCGAGCCGGCGACGCCGGCCCGGTGGTGGGTGTGCACATGGTCGGCGACCGCGTCGGCGAGCTGATCGGCGAGGCCCAACTAACCGTCGCCTGGGAGGCTCTGCCCACCGACGTCGCGCCGTTCGTCCACGCGCACCCCACCCAGAACGAAGCACTGGGCGAAGCGATGCTGGCGTTGTCGGGAAAGCCGCTGCACGCGCACGGCTGAACGCATTCGATCCGAGAACGCCATGACTCTTTCAGCGTCCGCGATCACCGAATCCGTCGCCGACCGGCTGGCCCACGAAGCCATCGTGTGGCTGACGACCGTCGGTCGCAACGACACGCCCGTTCCCACGCCGGTGTGGTTCAGCTGGTCGGGCACCGAGTTCCTGATCTTCAGTCGACCGGCCACCGCCAAGCTCGCGAACATCGGCAAGAATCCGCAGGTCGCGCTCAATTTCAACAGCAGTCCGAATGGCGGTGACGTGTCGGTGTTCACGGGGAAGGCCCATGTCGACACGGACGGTCCCACGGCGGAGGAGTGGGAGACCTACGTCGAGAAGTACCGCGAGCACATGGCCGGTCTGGATTACACGCCCGAGAAGTTCCGGCAGGACTACTCGACGCTCGTCCGCGTCACCCCGGACCGGTTGCGCGGCTGGTAACCCCGAGTTCTGGGCAGAACGACGGCACCGATGTCCCCGATGCGCCACCATCTGATGCGGAGCAATTTCGCTCCTCACCTATACGGAGGAACTCGCATCATGGACTGGACACTCGAAGTGGTCGTTCTGCCCGTCAGTGACATCGATCGTTCCGTCGCGTTCTACCGCGACAAGCTCGGCTTCCATCTCGATCACGACACCGCCAACGAGCACATGCACGTCGTTCAGCTGACCCCCACCGGTTCGGGCTGCTCGATCGTGATCGGCGATCTCCCGTCGCAGACGGAGATGGCACCCGGGTCGATGAGGGGACTGCAGTTGGTGGTCGCCGATGCCGCCGCCGCCCGCCAAGAGTTGCTCGATCGGGGTGTCGAGGTCAGTGAGATCACCGTGTTCGACGAGCGCGACGGGGGAACCTTCTTCGGATTCGCCGATCCCGACGGCAATACGTGGGCGGTCCAGCAGATCAAGGCGCGGGCGGAGAAGCCGCTGATTCCGGTCGAGGCCCGGGGGCGGTTCGGGGAGAACGGCTGAGGGTTCGCACGCTCACGTCAGGGGACAGGCGTTCCGGGTGTCCTCGACGAGTTGTTCGGCCAGGGCGAGGGCGGCGGTCAGATCGTCGGGCGTGGTTCCGAGCCGGCCGAGGACGGCGTGAGCGCGAGCGGTGAAGTCGGTGGGTGCGTTCGGCAGGGCACCGGCGGCAGCAACGGCGCCCTTCTCGTTGATCACCCAGCGCCGGGCATGCGCGTGTAAGGCGTGGGCGCACAGGCACACCGCGCGAAACAGGCAACCCGCCACATACGTCGCATCGGCACGCGTGATCGCCTTGCGGGCCAGCACGGTGACGAAGTCCGCCTCCCACAGTCGCCGGACCAGGGCTTCACGCAGGAGGTCCGGGTAGTGCTGCATGTCGGTGTGGAGCGCCGCGATGCCTCCGGACGGATCGGCGAGGATCACCGCCGACGCGAGTTCGCCCGCGTAGGCGAAGTCAGCAAACCCGAACGGGTGACCGGTCTGTGCGTGAAACCCGTAAACACCCTGCTGGGTGTCCTGCCACACCGCGGTCACCCGGTCGAGGTCGCGGTACAGCCAGTCCACCGCCCGGCCGTCGAACGACAGCCACGCACCACCGTCGACCCACGGTCCCCACTCACCCGTCCGGGTCGCCGATGCAGAGGCGCCCGCCCACTCCCGCGCGAGGTCGTTCAGCCCGTCGGTGTCGAGGGTCCCGCGGTAGTAGACGCCCAGGTCGTAATCGGATTCCGCCGTGTGCGTCCCTCGGGCGCGGCTGCCGCCGAGGGTGACGCCGACGACGCCGTCGATGTGGCACAACCGCTCGGCGAGGGGTCGCAATGCCAGGTCCTCGAAATCCACACCCCACATCGTCCACCCCGGCCCGGCGCAGCGGATAAATTCGGTTCATGCTCATCTTGGGAACGACCGTGATCGGAGCACGCGACGTCGGACGTGCAACCAGGTTCTGGACCGAGGCACTCGGGTTGACTGCGCTCCCGCCCGTCGGCGACAACGGCTTCACCAACCTGAGGCAGCCCGACGGCCGGCCGGTGTTGGCGATCCAGCAGAGCGAACACGACGCGGAACCCGAGCCTCGGCTGCACCTCGACCTGCACGCCCGCGACAGCACGGATCAGGCCGCGGAAATCAAACGACTCGTCGGTCTCGGCGCGCAGCGGGTGCCGTGGGACCGGTACCCCGAGGAATCGGACTTCGTCGTGCTGGAGGACACCGAGGGCAACCGGTTCTGCGTCATCGACAATTCTCGCGCGCCCGAACAGTGCCGGCTCGAGATGTCCTGAGTCTTGCTCTACGCGGCGCCCGCGTAGTGGGCGGGACGGGGCAGCATCGGCCGGCAGACGGCACGGGGGATGCCGCACACTTCGAAGAAGTCGATGACGATGGATCGGACCTGCGCGGAGACGACCGCTGCGGAGAACCCTGCCGAGATCTCCTGCTGCGGCAGTGAGCGCGCGAATCGTTCGAGTTCGTCGCTGATCTGGATTTCGTTGGGCTTCTTCGCGGGAGTCGCGAGAATCATCAGCCGCATCCGGTCGGCGAGGTGCGCGAGATCGGAGATGGCGTCCGCCAGCTGCGGGTCGACTCGTTCGCCGTCGTACGTGGCGATCAGGGCGCGCCGCACCAGGACCCGGGTGTTGCGTGCGGCGTTGTCGATCGGGTCGGCAATCGATGCCAGCCGGCCGATGCGGCGTCGCCCCCGCCAGTGGATCGGTGAGATCCGGGCCACCTCGGATCCGGAGCGGAGTTCGACGCGCATGCTGTCGATGGTCGACTGCGTCGAACGGGCAAGTGCGAGAGCGTCCTCCAGTGCGGAGACATCGCCCGCTGCCAGTCCCTTCGACGTCTGCCGGAGGGCTGCGGCCACGCTGTCCAGCACGCCGGCGGCGCACCGGCGCGTCCGCCGCACGGGGTCGGTGGGCAACACGGACAGCGCCACCAGGCTGAGCGCACCCCCGATCAGTGCGTCCACGACACGGTCGAACGGGTGGGCGCTCGTGGCGGATGCCATGGCTGCGACCAACGCCGCCGACGAACCCGCCTGCAGGACGATCACCGAACCACCGTCGAGGAGCACCGCAAAAGACATCGCCACTGCCACGACGAGGCAGATCTGCCACGGCCCGTTGCCGATGTACCGCACGACGACGTCCGAGACGATCGTTCCGATGGTGACGCCCGCGATCAACTCGCCGGCCCGACGACTGCGGGCACCCCGCGCGACACTCAGGCACACGACCGCCGCCAGCGGGGCCAGCAGCGGCTGCTCGTGACCGGCCACCTCGACCGACACCCACCACGCCGCCCCCGCGGTGACCGCCGTCTGTGCGATCGGCACCAGGTACCCCGCGAAGCGAAGCAACGAAGCGCGCACCGACGGCAGAGCGGTGGAGCCGACCCTTCGGAGAAAGGCGAGTATCGAGATGAGCTGGAGCACAGTGGTACAGCTTTCTGGACGGTCACACGTGGGCAGGAGCACATTTTCTATCGCCTGCCGACACCGACGACCGCCGGTGGACAAGCCTTCGCACAGCCTGTCCTGGATTTCTTACGCCCGTGTAAAAGTCGCCGCTTTCATAGCGCAGATCACGTTATCCGCCTTGTTTCCGGCGATGCAGGTCACAAAGCTGCCGTCGCCTGTCGCCGGGCACGCTGCGCCACGGGGTCCGGTATGGGCAGAGCGGCCACGAGGCGTCGGGTGTAGTCGTGCTGCGGGTGGGTCAGCACGCTCGTGGCGGGGCCGGTCTCGACCAGGTGTCCGGCCCGGAGCACGGCGACCGTGGTGGACACCCGCTCGACCACGGCGAGGTCGTGGCTGATGAACACGGCCGCGAAGCCGAGCTCCCGCTGGAGGGTGGCGAACAGTTCGAGCACGTCGGCCTGCACGGAGACGTCCAGGGCGCTGGTCGGTTCGTCGGCGATCAGCAGGTTGGGTTCCAGCACGAGGGCCCGGGCCAACGCGACCCGTTGACGCTGCCCGCCGGACAACTCGGACGGCAGCCGGGTGGCGAACGACGCCGGCAGCCGGACCGCATCCAGCAGGTCGACAACCTTCTTGCGCCGCTCGGCGCGGGTGCCGACCCGATGGATGTCGAGGGGCTCGGCGATGCTCTCCTCGAGCGTGAAGCGGGGGTCGAGCGAGGCGGCGGGATCCTGCGGCACGAAAGCCAGCCGACGACGCAGTTCCCGCAGCGCCGATCCGCGGGTGGCGGCGACATCACGGCCGTCGACGCGGATCGTCCCGGTCGCCGGTGCAATCAATCCGGCGATCGTCCGACCCAAAGTAGTTTTTCCCGAGCCGGATTCACCGACCACGCCGAGCACCTCACCAGCGGCCAGCTTCAGTGAGACGTTGTCGAGCGCGCGGAACGCTGCCTGACCACGTCGGCCCGGGTAGACGACCGACACGGTGTCGACGTCCAGGACCGGCGTGGTCGGGTCGGCGACCTCGGCGACCGGTTCTGCTACGTCACTCGGCTGCGGCAGCCGCAGGACCGAGTCGAGCAGGTGTCGGGTGTATTCGTGCTCGGGTCGAGCGAAGATCTCGGTGACTTCTCCCCGTTCGACGACCTCGCCGAGTTGCAGCACCACCACGCTGTCGGCGATATCGGCGACGACACCCAGGTTGTGGGTGATCAGCAGGATGCCGGCATTCGTTCGATCACGCAGTCGGCGGAGCAGGGAGAGGATCTCGGCCTGCACCGTGACGTCGAGCGCGGTGGTGGGTTCGTCGGCCAGGAGTAGGACGGGGTCGTTGGCCAGCGCCAGGGCGATGACCACACGCTGCTTCTGGCCGCCGGAGAGCTGATGCGGGAAGTAGTCGACGCGCTTGTCCGGCTCCGGGATCTCCACGAGGGTCAGCAGTTCGATCGCGCGGTCGCGCAACTGCTTCCGTCCCGAGCGGCCGTGCGCACGCAAGGCCTCACCGATCAGCCAGCCAACCGTCCGCACAGGATTGAGCGCCGTCTGCGGCTCCTGGAAGACCATCGCGACCCGCCCGCCGCGGATGGCCCCGAGTTCGCGTTCGGACGCGCCGAGCACCTCGACGCCGTCGACTTTCACGGAACCGGTCGCTGTAGCGGTGGGCGGAAGCAGGCCCATCGCGGCGCGGGCCGTGATCGACTTGCCGGATCCGGATTCGCCGACGAGCGCAACGATCTCACCCCGGTTCACGCGGAGACCGATGCTCCGGACGGCGGGGCGCGGGTGGCTGAACGCCACCTGCAAGTCCGTCACGTCGAGGGCGGGGGTCGTGGGTGCTGCGGTCACGAAGGTGGTCCTTTCTACAGGCGCCGCGCGTGCGCGAATGCCTGGGAGATCAGCAGAAAGCCGAGTGTCAGCAGGGAGACGACCACCAGGGGGCCGACCGCGAACAGCGGGTTGGTCTCGAGATAGCGGTTGCCGTCGCTGAGGATGGAGCCGAGTGACGGAGTCGGTGGAACCACACCGATGCCGAGGAAGCTCATCGCGCCCTCGATGAACACGGCGATCGACATCGACAGTGCCAGTTGTACTCCCAGCGGTTCTATCGAGTTCGGCAGAACGTGCTTGCGCAGAACCCAGCCGACGCTCGCACCCGAGACCACGGCGGCCTCGACGTAGGGAAGTTCGCGCACCTCCAATACGGACGTACGTATGAGCCTGCCGAACACAGGTATCTCGGCGAGGACGATCACCAGCACGATCGCGCGGACTCCGGGCCCGAGCACGGCGGTCAAGGCGATCGCCAGAACGAGTGCCGGGAACGCGAGGATCACGTCGAACACGCGCTGCGCGACGACGTCGGTGTATCCCCGGATGCCGGCCACCAGACCGATCAGTGATCCGAGTATCGCGCCGACCGGCACCGCGACAAACACGATCACCAGGTCGGCGCGGATCCCGAACAACACCCGCGACAACACGTCGCGGTTCACGTCGTCGGTGCCCAGCCAGTGCGTGGAACTCGGGCCGAGGAGGAACGACGCGTCCAACTGATCGTCCGGCGCGAACGGTGCCAGCACCGGGGCGAGCGCCCCGAGGAGCACCACGATCCCGACGAGCACCGCGCCGACCAGACCTCGGCCGTGTGTCAGGCTGCGCCACAACGGTTCCGTGCCGCGGCGTGGATCCCGATCCGCCGGGGTTTCCGGGACCAGGCCGGGCCGGACGTCTGCGGGGCCGCCGGGAAGCGACGCTTCCGGTGTCGCCACATTTCGATCGACCAGCTCACTCATGCCTGTCCTCCCAATCGGATACGGGGATCCAGCCAGGCGTGGGCGACGTCGGTGAGCAGTTGCAGCACCACGAACACCGCGACGGAGAGGACCAGCAACACCTGCACGAGCGGATAGTCACGGCTGTTGATCGCCTCCTCGGTGAGAAGCCCCAGGCCGGGCCAGACGAAGATCGACTCCACCAGCACGGCCCCACCGAGCAGCCCGCCCACCGTCAGTCCGAGAACGGTCAACACCGACGGCAGTGCATTCGGCAGCGCGTGCGCCAGCACGATGCGGCGGCGGCTGACGCCGATCGACTGTGCCGTCACGACATACGGTTGCCGCAGCTCGGTGTGCAAGGCCTCCACCAGGAATCGGGTCAGGGCGGCGCCCACCGGGATCGCCAAGGTGATCGCCGGGAGGATCAGATACTGCGCGGCGATGTCGGGCCGGGTCAGGAACCCGTCCGGTGGGGTCCCGCCCGACGGCAGGATCGGCCACAGGATCCCGAACACGAGCACCAGCAGCGTCCCGGTGATGAAGATGGGCAGCGCCGCCGCGATCGAGTTGTTCACCGTCACAACGGCGTCGATCAGCCGATTGCGGAAGATCACCGAAGCGGTGCTGACAACGAGCGCGTACACCACCGCGATCAGCAGGGCGGACGCCGCCAGCACCACCGTGTTCTGGGCACCGTAGGCGATCAGGTCACCGATCGACCCGCCGACGATGTAGGACTTGCCGAGGTCGAAGCGGAACAGGGAACCGAGCCAGGACAGGTACTGCGCCACCAGCGGCCGGTCGAGACCGAGATCGGCGCGCACGGCCGCCAACTGTTCCGGCGAGGCATCCGCACCGGCGAGCGTCTCCTCCGGGCTGCCGGGAACCAGGCGGAGGATCGCGAAGATGAGGAGTGAGGCGAGGAAGAGTACGAGGACGGCCGACGGGAGCCGCCTGGCCAGATAGGTCACCATGATGTCGAGTCCTGTGTCGGTGGGTGTGCGGGCGGTCGCCGGATCAGGTGCGCAGCAGGTACGTGGAATCGAAGCGCGGATCGTTGGTGCGGGACCAGTCGAACCCGCCGAGGTCGGTGGACACCACGACCTCGGTCTGCACCACCCCGATCTCCACCAGGAACAGCGACTCCAGCAGGTCCGCGTTCAGCGCGCGGTAGGCGTCGATCGCCGCGGGTGACGTGGGGTCCTGCTGCTGCCAGGCCGCCACCGCATGCGCCTGGTACTCCGGGTCGAGGAAGTTGGAGGCGTTCTTCACCGCGTTGAACGGGAAGGCCGCCACGGCCAGGGTGGACGGGGTCATCTGCGCGAAGCCGTGCTGGGTGACCCACAAACCCGGGAACTGGCCGGCCACCAGCAGACTGGTCATCTGGGCTGCGTCGGTGGGGATCAGGTCGACGTCGATGCCCACGTCGCGAAGGTTCGCCTGGATGATCTCCGCGATGATCCGGGAGGTGCGGTCGGCGGGGTAGTTCAGCGGGATGGTCGGGACGTCACCGATCTCGGCGACGAGTGCGCGCGCCCGTTTCACGTCCCGCCCGTAGGTGTTCGCGGTCTGTTCGTCGTAGGCGGGCGAGGTCCGCGGCCACGGCAGGCTCGAGGCGTAACCCTTGCCGCGGTACACGTCGGTGAGGATGCGGTCACGGTCGATCGCGTATGCGATCGCCTGCCGAACCCGTACGTCGTTCAGTGGCGGTGCGGAGACGTTGATCCCGATGTACTGGTCGGACTCAGCGCCCTCCAGTACGTGGGAGCGGAACCCGCCCCGGGAGACGGCGAGTTCGGCGTCGAGGGAGGGCAGATCGTAGGCGGCGTCGATCTGGCCGGTCCGCAATTTGGTCACCAGCGCCTGATCGTCGGAGACGACGGCGAACGTCACGCCGTCCAGGTGGGGCGGATCACCCCAGTAGTCGGGGTTGCGGGCCAGCGACAGTGCGACCTTCGGTTGCCAGGAGACGAACGTGAACGGGCCGGTGCCGTTGAACACCCGCCCGTCCTTCAGTCCGTCGACGGTGTCGCCGTCGAGGATGGGCGCGACCGCCAGGAGGTCGAAGATGTTCCCGGTCGGCTGCGACAGGGTGAGCACGATGCGGTGGGGGTCGCTGGTGTCGAACGCGGTGATCGCCGCCGCGGTCCGCCGGAACTGGGCGTTCCAACTGGGATCGGTGTAGGTCCGCAACGTGAATTCGACGTCTCTCGACGTGAATTCCTTGCCGTTGTGGAAGCGGACGTCGTCACGCAGCGCCAACTCCAGTCGTCGTCCGTCGTCCGACAGCCGCCACGAGGTGGCCAGCCGGGGTTCGGGCTCGAGACTGCCGTGCGGGTACTGGACCAGAGTGTCGAAGACGTTGGCCGAGACTCCGCCGTTGGTGGGGTTGTTGCCCAGCGACAGGAACGTCGCGGGGATGAGGTCGGCACCGACACCGATCCGCGCCGTCCCGCCTGTGGGCACGTCTTCTCCGGGTTGGAGCACCGCTTCCGTACCCGACCGCTGCAGGCCGACCGCCGAGGTGCACCCGGTGACCAGCACGACGAGGGCAGCGACAACCGCCGACACGACAAGGCCCCGTCGCCGGTGCGTGGTCGGCGTGCGGAAACGAGAAGACATGGCTGTGTCCTAAGGGTCACCCGAAGGGAAGTGGGAAGGGCAGGAGAGACGCGGA
The DNA here is from genome assembly GCF_001583455.1 of Rhodococcus sp. LB1. Classification (NCBI taxonomy): domain Bacteria; kingdom Bacillati; phylum Actinomycetota; class Actinomycetes; order Mycobacteriales; family Nocardiaceae; genus Rhodococcus; species Rhodococcus sp. LB1. Next base: position 11,861 of record NZ_LTCZ01000088.1, read on the forward strand.
ACCCGTGAACACCCCGGATCGAGTCGTCCGGATGACGAGAGGCGTGAGGGGACGTTCAGCTACGGCAGCGACACCGCATGGAGGCGCGGTCGCAGCTGGTCGGGGTACCCACGGGATCGAAGCTAGCACCGGCTCGGATAACCGACCAAGTTCGATCAGTGGTTGAAATCTGCATGATTCTAACTACTCGACGGGCTCGTGGGCGACCGTAGTATTTCCCGGATTGCACGGGGAAATATTCCTCCGATTCTGTGGGGAAACACGCCTCGGATAGTGAAAGGGATTGTGATTGTGACGGATTCGGCAACCAGCGGAGACGGGCAGGGTTCCGGGGGACAGCAACTCCCCCCGGGTGCGCGAGGGTACGACGGATTCGGCGGACATGTCGGGCGGACGAGTGCGGAGTCGACGCCGTGGTGGGCGCCGGAGACGAAGGCCCCCGCCGGTGCGCCGAACATCGTGGTCATCCTCATCGACGACATGGGCTACTCGGACATCGGACCGTTCGGCTCCGAGATCGACACCCCCAACCTGAACCGGCTCGCCGACAGCGGCTACCGGCTGTCGAACTATCACACCACCTCGGTCTGCTCACCGGCTCGCGCGGCGCTGCTCACCGGACTGAACCCGCACCGCGCAGGCTACGGCAGCGTGGCCAACTTCGATCCCGGCTTCCCCGGACTGCGGATGGAACTCGCCGACGACGCGCTCAGCCTCGCGGAGATTCTGCGCGCGAACGGGTATGCCACGCACGCGGTCGGCAAGTGGCATCTCGCACGCGACACCAACCTCGCGCCGGGCCGCACCCGCGACTCCTGGCCCCTGCAGCGTGGATTCGACAGCTACTACGGCTCGCTCGAAGGGTTGAATTCGTTCTACTACCCGAACGAGCTGATCTCGGACAACTCCGTGGTCGACGTCGAGGAGTATCCGCCGGACTACTACGTCACCGACGACATCACGGACAAGGCCATTTCGCGCATCAAGAGCCTGCGCGCCCACGACGCCGACAAGCCGTTCTTCCTGTACTTCTCGCACATCGCGATGCACGGACCGCACCAGGCCAAGCCCGAAGACCTGGCCAAGTACCGCGGACGCTACACCGAGGGCTGGGACGCAGTGCGACGCAGCCGCTTCGATGCACAGCTCGAGGCAGGGTTCTTCCCGCCCGGCACCCAGATGGCCGAACGCAACACCGAACCCGGCTACGACGCCCCGCCGTGGGACGAGCTCACCGAAGAGGAGCAGTTGCGGTTCGCCCGGTACCAGGAGGTCTACGCCGCGATGGTCGACAGCATCGACCAGAGCGTGGGCCGGGTACTCGACACTCTCGACGAACTCGGCGAGACCGACAACACCATCATCGTGTTCACGTCCGACAACGGTGGCACCGCCGAGGGTGGCGCAGCGGGAACACGGTCGTACTTCAGTCAATTCGTGCACGGGCCGGTGCCGTCGGACTGGGTGCGCGACGTTCCGCACGACGAGGAACTGATCGGCTCGGAGAAGATCGGTGTCCACTACCCGCGCGGCTGGGGGCAGGCGTCGAATACCCCGTTCCGGTTCTACAAGGGTCAGACGTTCGCCGGTGGTGTCCGGGTTCCGTTCCTGCTGTCCTGGCCGGCCGGTCTCGGGCGCGCCGACGGTGACACCGGACTGCGCAAACACTACTCGTACGTCACCGACATCACGCCGACCCTCCTGGAACTCGCGGGACTCGAGACTCCGCGCCACCGGAGCGGGCGTCCCGCCCAGGAACGCGACGGTGTCAGCATCGCCGACATCCTGCGGGACGCCGCGCAGCCCACCCCCCACACGGAGCAGTACGCCGAGTTCGGTGGTCACCGCGGGTTCTACCGGGACGGCTGGAAACTGCTGTCGCTGCACACGGATCCGACCCGGGTCGACGATCCGCAGTGGCAACTGTTCGACGTCGAATCCGACCCGGCCGAGACCACGGACGTCGCGCATCTCTTCCCCGAGAAGGTGCGCGAACTCGCCGAGGCGTGGGATCGGGCGGCGTGGCACAACACCGTGTTCCCGATCCTCAACGACCGCAAGGCCGTGCAGCGGCGACCCGACGAGCGTCGCCTCGCGGAGCCGGTGAAGATCCTCGCGGGCACGCCGACGCTGGAACGCTATCGGTCCAGTGTGCTGATCCAGTACCGCGACTTCACCATCGACGTCGCCACCCACCCGATCGCCGCAGGCGACGAAGGGGTCCTCGTCGCCCACGGCGACCCGCACGGCGGTTACGTGCTCTACGTCGAGGACGACCGGATCGTGTTCGCGGTCAACAGCTACGGCCGCGTCGCACACACGTCCGCTCCCCTCGGCGCGGATGTGGTGGGCGTGCAGGTGCGGGCGGAGGCCACCGAATCCGTCCGGTGGAACTTCACCGTCGCCCTCACCGACTCGGCCGGGGTCACCACCGACGTGGCCACCCTCGACGACCAGTTCCAGCTGGTCGGCATGGCGCCGTGGACCGGGATCTCGGTGGGCGTCGACGCCCGCGGACCCGTCGTGTGGGATCTGCGGGAACGCCGTGGAACATTCCGATTCACCGGCAGGCTGCGGTCGGTGACCTACACCCCCGGCCCGGTGCGGGTGCCCCAACCGGTCATCCAGGAGGTCGAGGAGCTGGCGGAGGCGATGGCCGACTGACCGGAACGGTCGGGCGCGCGAAATCGCGCCCGACCTCCGGTGGATTCGCGGCTAGCTGTCGCCGTCGGAATCCTTCTTGCCGTCGGAATTCCTGCGCCAGTGCGTGAACCGCTCCTTGATGTCCGCCGCGACGTCGCCGACGCCGTTTCCGACGGCGTCCACGGTGGTGCCCAGTCCGCTGCCGATCTCACGGAGCATGCGGATCAGCGGGTCGTTCGAGGTGTCGAAATTCTGTTTGTACGATTTCGCGGCCTTGCGGAATTCTTCGCTGATCTTGGCGTCGTCGTCCTCGCCGCGGCGCGGGTATTCGCCGCGCAGGATCGCTGCGTAGGCGCCGCTGTCCACCCACTTCTTCAACTCAGCGGCACGCAGCACCGAGAACGGGTGGGTGAGCAATTCGATGTTGAGGAGCTTGAGGACACCGTCGCGCAGGTCGCCGCTGGCGTCGTACTCCGCGGCCTGGGCCAGGAAGGCGTCGGTGTCGATCTCGCTCACCCGAGAGCCGCCGGCCAGTTTCAGCTGCACGCGGAGGGCGGTGTGGACGTCCTGCCCGCACAGCAATCCGGCACGGTCGCCGGACAGTTCTGATTTGCGCTGCCATTCCATGAGTGCGGCGATGATCGCGCGCAGCGCCCACCCGCCGATCGGAATCCAGCCGATGGTCCCGGCCAAGCGCATCAGATGCATGAGGATCGTGCGATACACCGCGTGCCCGGACAGCGCGTGCCCGAGTTCGTGGCCGATGATGAACCGCTGCTCCTCGTAATTCATCACGTCGAGCAGTCCGGTGGTGACCACGATGAACGGACGGTCCATGCCGATGGTGAAGGCATTCACCACCGGGGTCTGCAGCACGAACAGCTCGGGCGTCTCGTCGGCGCCGAGAATGCGCACGCAGTCGCTGCGGAGGTCGTGGAGATCGCTGAACTGCCGTTCGTCGACGCGCACGGACGTGGCCAGGTACATCAGACGGTGCTGGCGCTCCTGCAACAGACCCGAGATGGTCCGGAAGACGGTGTCGAACCCCTTCAAGGTGCGCAGGGTGACCAGCGCCGCCCGATCCGCGGGGTGCTCCCACGCACGCGAGCTGATCTCCGGGAACGCCGTGCGAACGCGGTCTGGTGTGGTGGTCAAGCTTTCCCCCTGGGTCGGTGTGCGCGGTGCAGTGCCCTCCCGGTCAGGGTAGCGCCGGAGGGTAGCGGCGGCGGTCGTGCTGGGCATTTTGCCAACCGCCGACCACGACGGCTGCTCCAAACATGCGCAGGATGCTCAAACTTGACGCTCGGTATTGCTCAAAGTGCGTTCCGATGGTCGACTGTTGTGAGAGATCTGCACACGAGACCTCGAAGATGCGGTGAGGTCGGTTCCCACAGGTCCGCCTGCCCGTCACCGCCGATCCGCCTCGCTCACGAACTGGGCCGAGGAGGATCGGATTCGGTGCCAGGAACTCACAGGCAAGGACGAAGCAATGAACGACGCCCGCACGATCCACGACCACACGGCGCAGCTCACCCCGCGCGCGGCCACTCCGGAAGCGCTCGTGGAGATCGAGAAGCGGGTGTTGTGGTTGTCGACATCGATGATCCACCACGCCAACCGGGTTCGCCCGAATCCGACGGGATTGAAGGTGGGCGGCCATCAGGCGTCGTGCGCGTCGATGGTCTCGATCATGACGTCGCTGTGGTTCGAGCAGCTCCGGCCCGGTGACCGGGTGTCGGTCAAACCCCACGCCTCGCCGGTGCTGCACGGCATCAACTACCTGCTGGGCGAGCTGGACGAGAAGTATCTGACGACGTTGCGGGAGTTCGGTGGCCTGCAGTCGTACCCCAGCCGGTCGAAAGATCCTGATCCGGTGGACTATTCGACGGGTTCGGTGGGGATCGGTGCTACGGCCCCGATCTGGGGTGCCATCGCCCGCCGCTACGTGAACACCCAGATCGGGTCGGCGGGGACGGGCCGGCAGTACTCCCTCGTCGGCGATGCCGAACTGGACGAGGGCGCGGTGTGGGAGGCGATCCTCGACACGTCCGTGTCCGAGCTCGGTGAGATCGTATGGATCGTCGACCTCAACCGTCAGTCCCTGGACCGGGTGGTGCCGAACATCGCCGCCGGCCGGCTCGAGGCGATGTTCGCGGCCGCCGGGTGGCAGGTGATCACCGTGAAGTTCGGGACCCTGCTCGAGTCGCTGTTCACCCGGACCGGCGGGGCGTCGTTGCGGACCCGGATCCTGGACATGCCCAACCCCGAATATCAGCGGCTGCTGCGGTGCGACGCCGAGCAGGTGCGGGGGCGGCTGCCCGGGGACGGCCCCGATGCGGCCGCGATCGCGTCGCTGATCGCCGGCCTCGACGACGACACCCTGCTGCGCGCGATCCGCAACCTGGGCGGTCACGACCTCGACGCCCTGCGCGCCGCGTACGCGCAGATCGACGACACCCGCCCGACGGTGATCATCGCCTACACGATCAAGGGCCGCGGCCTGCCGACGCAGGGGCATCCGCAGAATCACTCGTCGCTGCTGACGGTGGAGCAGTACGAACAGTTGGCAGCCGAGCTGGGTATGGACCCGGCGCACCCGTGGGCCCGGTTCGAGGCCGGCAGTGCGGCGGGCCGGGTGTGCGCGGCGACCGCGGACCGGTTGCGGCGGGAGAAGGTCGAATTCGGCACACTGCCCGCGGTCCCGGCCGATATCGGCCGCACCCCGTCGGGGACGTCCACGACGCAGGCGGCGTTGGGTCGGGCGTTACTGGATCTGTCTCGAGAGGCCCCCGACGCGGCGAAGCGGGTGGTCACCGTCAGCCCGGATGTCTCGTCCACCACCAACCTGGCCGGGTGGCTGAACAAGGTGGGGGTGTGGTCGCCGCACGAGCGCCGCAACTGGTTCGACGACGACGCCGAGACGATCATGCACTGGCGGGAAAAGCCCACCGGGCAGCACATGGAACTCGGCATCGCCGAAACCAACCTGGTCGGGTTGATGGGTGAACTCGGCGCGACGTGGAGTCGGTGGGGGCAGCCGCTGTTCCCGATCGGCGTGATGTACGACCCGTTCGTCGAGCGTGCCCTCGAGCCCTGGTCCTACGGCATCTATGCGGGTGGGCAGTCGATCCTGGTCGGCACCCCGTCCGGGGTGACCCTGGCCGCGGAGGGTGGGGCACATCAGTCGATCAAGACCCCGTCGATCGGCCTCGAGCAGCCCGGCTGCGTCAGCTACGAACCGGCCTTCGCGATCGACGTCGAGTGGACGCTGCTCGACAGCATCTCCCGGCTGGGACGGCCGGACGGTTCCTCGTCGTATCTGCGGCTCTCGACCCGCCCGGTGGATCAGACCCTCGCCGCCGTCCCCACCGATCCTGCGGCGCGGGAGCGTCGCCGCCGTCAGGTCGTCGCCGGGGCGTACACCCTCCGGCACACCGACAACCCGGTGGTCACGCTGGTCGGGATGGGCGCGATGATCACCGAAACCCTCACGGCCGCGGACCGGTTGGCCGAGCAGGGCATCGCCGCCGACGTCGTGTGCGTGACCAGTCCCGGACTGTTGTTCGAGGCGTTCCAGGCCCGCCGCGGACTCGCCGACGGCCCGTCGTGGATCCTCGACCAGGTGTTCCCCGCCGGCCGGGCCACACCGATGGTGACCGTCCTCGACGGCCACCCGCACACCCTCGCATTCCTGACCGGGATCAACCACGTTCCCGGCGCCGCGCTCGGTGTCAGCAAGTTCGGGCAGGTCGGTTCCCTCGACGACGTCTACCGCTACCACGGCATCGACACCGACAGCATCGTCCGCGCCGCCCTCGACCTCTCCTGAACGACCCCTCAGCGCAGACGAGACCGACGATACCTTTCGGGTATCAGAAGATCCATAACTAGTGTTGGACTTGAATGGTTGACGCTCCTAGCCTTGTGGACACAGCGCGCACCGACAGTGACGCGATTGCGAACGAGGAGAACGAAACCCATGACCACTGCGTCCCCCCACGAGATCGCCCACAAGCTCGGCTCCGGTCTGTTGTCGTTCCCGGTCACCCACTTCAAGAATGACCACTCGTTCGACGAGGCCGCGTACCGCGAGAACATCGGCTGGCTCGGGCAGTTCGACGCCTCCGGGTTGTTCGCCGCAGGCGGCACAGGCGAGTTCTTCTCGCTCACCCCGCCCGAGGTGGAGCAGGTGGTCCGGGCAGCGGTGCAGGAGGCACCCGACGGTCTTCCGGTGATCGCGCCCGCCGGTTACGGCACCGCCACCGCCGTGCAGATGGCCCGGTCGGCCGAGAGCGTCGGCGCGCACGGCATCCTGCTGCTGCCCCCGTATCTCACCGAGGCGAGCCAGGACGGCCTCGTCGCCCACGTCAAAGAGGTGTGTGCCGCAACAACTCTCGGTGTGACGATCTACAGTCGCGCCAACGCCGTCTACACCGAGGCCGCCGTCGCGGAGCTCGCGGACAGCTGCCCGAACCTGGTCGGGTTCAAGGACGGGGTCGGCAACATCGAGCAGATGACCCGCATCTACGCGAGTCTCGGTGACCGGCTCACCTACATCGGCGGACTGCCTACCGCCGAGATGTTCGCACTGCCCTATCTCGCACTCGGCGTCACCACGTACTCCTCGGCCATCTACAACTTCGTGCCCGAGTTCGCGCTCGACTTTTACAACGCACTCCGCAGCGGAGACAACGCGTTCGTCATCAACGCGCTCAACGAGTTCGTGATCCCGTACTGCAACCTGCGCAACAAGAAACAGGGTTACGCGGTCAGCATCATCAAGGCCGGCATGACGGTGATCGACCGACCCGCCGGCCCCGTGCGCGCGCCGTTGACCGACCTCGACGCCGTCGAACTGGCCGAGCTCGCCGACCTGATCAAGAAGGTGAGCTGAGCCGCACCGTCCGCGGATTCATCATCGGAGAACGCCATGACACTCACTGCAGCACGTGCACAACTCGCCCTCGACCTCGCGCGGCGCCATGCCGCGACACTCGACACGGCCGTCGCCGTCAGCGTGGTCGACGACGCCGGAAATCTGATGTGCTGCTCCCGGACCGACGGAGCTGCCGCGGAACTGCTCGAATCCGCGACCCGTACTGCACTCGCCGTCGCCCGGCGAACGTCGGGCACGACTGACGGGCGAGGGGCAGAGCCGGCGCCCGGCGTGACGGTCGACTGCGGCGTGGTCCCCGCGTGGACACCCCACCCGGCCGACAAGCCCAGTGCGGTCGGCGTACTCGCGGTCGCGACCTCCGTCAGTGGTGCCGGGTCACGCATCGTCGAGACCGTCATCGACGAGATCCACCGGTTCGACGAGCGACACCGCCGCAACATTTCATGACACCGGTCCCGGCAGCGACCGTTGCCCCGCTGGAAAGGTCATCTGTGACTATCTCGACGCCCGCAATGCCACATAGACTTGCCCGGTCGTGGCTTCGCGCAACGCGTCAACTTCCTCGGACATCGGAACGTCGCGAGCTGAAGGATAGGGAATGCGATGATGAATTTTCGATCCGCCACCCAGTGTGACTCGGTGAGCGCCTGGGACGACGACCCGGTGGTCGCGTCGTGGAACGGTCTTCCGGTATTGGAACAGAACGTCACGGCCGACGCGTGTGTCGTCGGCCTCGGCGGGTCGGGTCTCGCGGCGATCGGCGCCCTGGTCGAACGTGGGCTGCAGGTTGTCGGCGTCGACGCCGGGCGTGTCGCGGCCGGCGCGGCGGGGTGCAACGGCGGCTTCCTCCTGGGCGGCCCGGCGACGTTCCTCCACTCGTCCCTCACGACCTGGGGGACGTCGTCGGTCGATCTCTATCGCGCAACTCTTCTCGAGTTGGACCGGCTTGCCGAGATGCTGGGTCCGGAGGTCATCGCACGGACGGGTTCCATTCGCCTCGCCGGATTGCCCGGCGAACCTGTCGACGACGCCGAGGCCGCCGACCGTGTGGTGGAACTCGCGGATTGCGCAGCACTGGCAACGGTGCTGCGTGACAACGACATCGCTGTCGAAGAATACGACGACGAGCTCGGGCGTGGCCTGTTTCTGTCCGACGACGCGGCCATGAACCCCTCCCGTCGAGCTCTGGGGCTGGCGTCACTCCTTCGAGGGCGGGCCGGCCTGTACGAGCACTCGGCTGTCACCGCCGTGGAAAGTGGAAGGGTGACAACAGAACACGGTTCGATCAGTGCGCCTGTCGTCATTGTCGCGGTGGACGGCAAACTCGAACAGGTCCTCCCGGACTTGCAGGGGCGGGTCCGGACGGCACGCCTGCAAATGCTCGGGACGGCGCCGGGGCTGCCCGAACGCCTGCCGTGTCCTGTATACGGACGCTGGGGATACGACTACGCGCAGCAAGCGAAGGATGGGCGCCTGTTCGTCGGGGGCGGGCGAGACCGTTTCGTCGACACGGAGTGGACATTCGACACTTCACCCACTCCGGACGTCCAGGGCTACATCGAGCGAGTGGCGGAACGTATGGCGGGCAAGCCCGTCGACGTCGTTCGGAGATGGGGTGCGTCCGTGAGTTACACCACCGACGGCCGACCCCTCTGTTCCGAGGTTCTTCCCGGTGTCATCGCCATCGGTGGGTACAACGGGACGGGAAACCTGGTGGGCCCCGTCGCTGCCCGCGCGGCTGTGGCACTGGCACTCGACTCGACGACACCCCCGGTGTACTTCTCCGCCTAGCCGGCGAGGGGGGAGGGCCGACGGCCCTCCCCCCTCGATCGCAACCGCGCGGACGCCGTATTCCGGTGTGTCAATCCGCGAATCGGTTGACGTCGAACAACTCCAAGGGGAATTCAGGGGTCGATCCGCAACTGAGATCGGCGGCGATCTCTCCGATCACCGGTGCAAATTTGAAACCGTGACCAGAGCACGCGGAGATGACCGTCACATTCCTGTAGGCGGGTGGATTTCCGATGACGAAGTGTCCGTCGGGTGTGTTCGTGTACATACACACCGCGGCCCGCACTGGGCGCGAACCCAATCCGGGCAGATAACGACGAACGAGGTCCCGCAACGGAGCGGTGTCCTCGTCGTGGACCACACGATCCAACTCGTCAGGGTCGGTCTCGCGCCCGCCGAGATGGAGCGCGATCTTGACCGTCTTTCCGTCCATGCTGGGGAAGCCGTACCACGTACCTTCCGGGCTGTCCCTCAGGAATACCGGGAACCGGTCCGGCCCGAACTGTGTCGGATCCTCGGCCGGGAACCATGCGAGGATCTTGCGCTCCACAGTCAACGGGAGCTGGGCGGCAGGGAGAAGGCCGGGAATCCAGGCGCCGGCCGCGACCACGACGTGGTCGGCTCGAATGACCTCGTCGTCGAGCCGCACGAGCACCGTGTCACCGGGACCGTCCTCGATACCCAGGACGCGGCTCTCGGGACGCACAGAGGCACCCAGTTCGCACGCACGGCGCGCTGCGCCGGTGATCGCCAGTTCCGGCCTGATCACGCCGGCGTCCTTCTCCCAGATGGCGGTATCCCCCTCACGCAATCGCTGAGGAGGAAACCGGGTACCGAACTCGGCCGGGTCGAGAATCTCCTGGGTGAGAGCATGCACCTTGGCTGCTTCGAGGGAGCCACCCACGATCACGCCGGTCGAGGGGCCGATACTGAGGCCCCCGGTCATCGTCAGGACGGGTTCGCCGGTTTGCTCACCGAGTTCCCGCCATCCTCGGAGTGCGGCTCGGAGCATCGGGACATACGCCGGATCCTCATGATATGCGGTTCTGAAGATGCGCGACTCGCCGTGCCCGGAGCCACGATCGTGCCCGGGAGTGAACTGCTCGAGACCGACGGCAGAAACACCCCGCTCCGACAGTCGCCACATGATTGCGGAGCCCATAGTGCCGGTACCGATCACGGCGACATTGGTTCTCGTCGTGGTCATCGACTGCGCACCAGTGTGTATTCACCAGCGGGGGAATTGTTCATGATCACAGCGGCCTCTCGAATGTGCAGTCGGTCTGCGGAGTCGGACCCAGACATGTTGCCATCCCGCGACTCCACACCAGTGTCGCCGAACGTCATGTGCTCGAACATCGGAGCCGTCGGCGGAGCGCCCGCAGGGGCACCGTGACCACAGTACGTGTCGTGCTGACGCCACGGACCGGCGCGAGGACCAGTCGACCTTACGGTGAGGCATCGAGACTCTGATCCTGCGACTCTTGCCCGCTGATCGGCGCCACAGGATGATCTAGGGATGGCCGAACAGATCGACGACTACTTCACCTCTGTCGTGTCGGGGCTGATCCCCGGGGAGAGCCGCCCCGGCGTCGGTCCGGAGGATCCGATCCAGCCGCCGTTCCCGTTGTCGGTGCGGGGCGCGCTGGACCTCTTCGACGCCCAGCTCGGCAGCAGGCACCTCGATCTGGCGGCCCGCTGGTTGCGGTCGCGGGGCAAGGGTTTCTACACGATCGGCTCGTCCGGGCACGAGAGCAACGCCGCCGTCGCGGCCGCGCTGCGACCCACCGATCCCGCTCTGCTGCATTACCGTTCCGGTGGTTTCTTCCTGGCGCGGGCGCAGCAGGTGGATGGCAGTGATCCACTGCGCGACGTCCTCCTCGGACTCGTGGCCGCGACGGAGGAGCCGATCTCGGGTGGCAGGCACAAGGTGTTCGGCCGCCGCGACCTCAATATCATTCCCCAAACCTCCACCATCGCTTCGCATCTCCCACGCGCTGTCGGTGTCGCGTTCTCCATCGCCCGGTCGGAGAAGGTGCACGTGCCCTCGCCGTGGCCGGCCGACGCCGTCGCCGTCTGCAGCTTCGGGGACGCGTCCGCGAACCACTCCACCGCCGTCGGTGCCATCAACACCGCGGTGCACGCTGCCTACCAGGGGTTGCCGTTGCCGCTGCTACTGGTCTGCGAGGACAACGGAATCGGGATCAGCACCAGGACTCCGCAGGGCTGGATCGCCGCGAACTTCGGTGACCGGGCGGGACTCGAGTACTTCGAGGCGGACGGCTCCGATCTGCCGGCGGCGTACGCGACGGCGCAGCATGCCGCCGACTGGGTCCGCAGGCACCGGAAGCCCGCGTTCCTGCACCTGCGCACCGTCCGGTTGATGGGCCACGCGGGATCCGATGTCGAGGCCGCGTACCGGACATCAGCGGAGATCGCCGCCGACTTCGACCGCGACCCCGTGCTGTGCACGGCGAAGCTGCTGGTCGAGCGAGGACGCCTGAGCCCCACAGATGCCCTCGACCTCTACGAGCAGAAGCGTGCCGAGGTCCTCGAACTGGCCGAGCAGGTCGGTGAGCTACCTCAACTGGACAGTCCCGCGGCGGTGATGAAACCGCTCACCGACAGTGCCGCCGAGGCTGCCGCGGCCGTGCCGGAGCGCGTCGATTCGGACGGTCGCGCGCAGTTCGTCGGATCCCCGCTTCCGGAGGAGGAAGGTCCGCTCACCACCGGTCTCGCGATCAACCGCGCACTGCTCGACGTGTTGGCCCGCTACCCCGAGTCGCTGGTGTTCGG
>NZ_LTCZ01000089.1:0-172 GCF_001583455.1 Rhodococcus sp. LB1
CGCCCCAGGGCGTCGTCCTCACTGTGTGGGGCAGCGGCGACCAGGTGTCTTTGGCAGGGGATCGGATCGAGACGGATGGAGGAATTGCATGAGTGAGCAGCGTGGACGTGACTTCAAGGTCGCACCCTTCGGAGGTGCCGCAGATCGGACAGCGGAGGAAGCGGCGCCCGCA
>NZ_LTCZ01000089.1:180-11251 GCF_001583455.1 Rhodococcus sp. LB1
TGCCGTCGATGGCCGATAGTGGGTAATGCGGAGAGGTGACCACCTGCCGAGGAACGGGAATCGCCTGACGGTTGGTATCGAGGTAGAGGCGGTATGCGAGCTGCCCGCGTCGATGGACGCCGGTGCTCGGGTCGACGGAGCCGAGGAAGTACCCGTGCACGTTGTCGACGGTCGAGAAGATCGCCCGCGCCCACTCGGCAACCTCCGCCGGCGGCAGATACGCGAACCCGGCCGCCGCGGGGAACCACTGTTCGGCCGCAACGTCGAACGGTGCGACGAACGTGTGAATCCGCAGCTCGATGTCCGTTCCGGTGCGCGCCGCCGCAGTGATGATGTGGGTATCCGCCGAAGCATCCTGTACGGCTAGGGACGGTAACTCCTGGTTGGCGCTGGGGTTTCCGGGGCTTGCGGGCATGGGGCAAGGGTACGGGCCGCCGATACCCGGACCGCGGGGTGACGACGAGTCGTCCGACCGTGCGATTGATCCGACGTAATGGGGTGTTGACTTGCGGTGACGGCATGTCCCCTGAATCAGGGTATCGCCCGACGAATCTGTCGGGCACCCGGAACGCAACCGAGCGACGAGGTTGTTCATCGACCCGATTAGCACTCCAACCTCGTCGACCTGCCATATTCGCGGTCACCGGCTGCAGTGGGTTTCGCCGTGCCAGGACCCGCGCACGCCGGACAGATGCCCATCAGAGGAATGGTCTGACGGGAAGGAGGCATCACGTGCGAGATGCTTGTCCGCGAAACCACCGGCCATGTGGCGAAATACCTGCTCGTGTGGCGGGCCCAAATCAAGGGGTGTCGTGGCCCTCGACGATGAGGACGATTTTGCCCGTGGTGCGGTTCGTCTCCCCAAGGGCGTGTGCCTTCGCAGCTTCGGCGAGCGGGAATGTCGCCTCGATGTGTGCGCGGAGTCGTCCGGCCTCGGCAAGGTCGGCGATCGCTTTCATGCCGGCATGGTCGGCCTCGACCAGGAGAGTTGCGACCCTCACGCCGAGCGTGGTGGCCCGCTCTTGCTCGCCGGCCGCGGCTCCGGGTAATAACGATACTAAAGTGCCGCCGGGGCGCAGTAGCTCGAGCGAGCGGGCTCGAATCTCGCCGGCGAATGGGTCCAGCACTATGTCGACGTCTCGGGCGGCCTCGGTGAAGTCCTCACTGCGGTAGTCGATTACCTCGTCCGCGCCGAGTTCGCGAAGGAACTCGTGCTTGGCGGCGCTGGCGGTACCGATCACATGCGCACCATGGGCCTTGGCGATCTGCACGGCGAGATGGCCCACCCCGCCCGCAGCCGCGTGAATGAGGACCTGCTGCCCGGGCTGGACGTCGGCAGTGTCGACAAGTGCCTGGTACGCGGTGAGTGCGGCGAGGGGGAGGGCACCGGCCTGAGTGTGGTCAATACCAGCAGGCTTGTGCGTGAACGCACGCGCGGGCCCGGTCACGTATTCGGCATGCGAGCCGACCCCATCGGGGTAAGGGAGCATGCCGAACACCTCGTCGCCGGGCATGAACCGAGTGACTCCGAAACCGACGGCCTCGACCACACCGGAGACGTCCCAGCCCAGCACCAGGGGAAGCCTGTTCACGAAGAGGCCGCTTGTACGGTGCCTCCAGTCCGTCGGATTCAATCCGGCCGCGCGAACTGAGACGAGTATTTCGCTGAGCCCGGGATCAGGACGGGCAATTCGGACTTCTTCAAGGACGTCGGGCTCACCGTATCTGTCCTGGCTGATGGCGCGCATGGTGGGTGCTGCTGTCGCGGACGGGCTATTGCTCATGGCCCCAGTTTCGAGGAAGGCCGCAGCCATTCGCAATGGCAAGATCGCCACCTTTCGATATAATCTGGCCATGGGATCTCACCGTGTCGTTGTGCTGGCCCTGGATGGGGTGTATCCGTTCGAATTGGGAATTCCGAGCCGGGTCTTCGGTGCCACCGATGGTCGTTACGAGGTACTGACCTGTTCGGTCGACGGCGGGCCGGTGCGCAGCAACGCCGACTTCTCGATCACGGTGGAGAATGGGTCGGAGGTCCTTAGCATGGCGGACACCGTGGTGATTCCATCGGTTGACCCCTCGCGCATCGCGAAAGAGCTTCCTGCAGCCACCGCCTCGGCCCTAGAGTCCGTGCGGCCGGGCGCCCGCATCGTGTCAATCTGTACCGGCGCATTCATTCTCGCGGCCGCTGGGCTCTTGGACGGCCGTCCAGCCACCACTCACTGGCGTCTGGTGACCCTCTTTCGCGAGTGGTTCCCTGAGGTGGCGCTGGATCCAAACGTCCTCTTTATTGACGACGGTGACGTCCTGACTTCCGCGGGAGCGGCGTCGGGCGTAGATCTGTGTCTGCACCTTGTGCGCACGGACCACGGCAGTGAGGTGGCCAACCATGCGGCGCGCAACTGCGTGGTCCCACCCTGGCGGGACGGTGGTCAGGCTCAGTACATCGAACAGCCGCTGCCCGAGATGTCCGCGAATGGAACGTCCGCAACCCGGCAGTGGTGCATTGAGAACCTCCGCGAGCCTTTGACCCTGAGGGACTTGGCTTCCCATGCCCGCATGAGCGAGCGCACATTCGCCCGTCGCTTCCACAGCGAGGTCGGTGTGAGCCCCGTCCGCTGGTTAATTCAGCAACGCGTTGCCCTGGCCCGGCACCTGCTCGAATCCAGCGATCTGTCTGTAGACGAGATTGCCAGCCAGGCGGGTTTCGGCGCGGCGATCTCTCTGCGACAGCATCTGCACGCATCCGTCGGCGTATCACCCCTTGCCTATCGCCGCACATTCCGGAGGACTCAGCAAAAGGCCGCTGACGTCGCTAGCCTGTGATGGAGAGCGGTGCCGATGGCGGAATCGAGACGGTGGATCCAGAAAGCTCCCCCCACCTGAATGGACCTGATCCGCAGAACTATCGTTACTACGAGAGCGGCGCTGCTCGGATGTTTAAGAGGCGTTCGAAGGCTTTGTGAAGTGTGGACAGACCCCGGTGATCGGTGGCGAACCGGGTTGGGGTGCCCGAGATCGGCGAATATCCACCCGAAGTACGTTTCCGCAGTCGGGCGTACGAGGATACGGCTGTGGGGAGGAGGGCCACGCTCGAGTGTGTGGCACACCCGCTAAAGGGCGTTTCAAGCAAGCGTATTGGCAACAGAGTTCCTCTCGATGCCGTCCAGCTCTTCGGTGGTGTAGTGCAAAAATTTCATGTGGTCCTGGACACAATGGACGGTACGAAATAGAGTTACTTAGTACCAAATAACGAACCGGTCGCGAGTGTTGCATTGCCATCGCGACACGTCTGCGCCTAATGAACGAACCCGAGGAGCCCTACATCGTGCGAAGATCGCTCACCTTTCAGTCTGGCAGTCTCATTGCAACGCTCGCCGTTGCGGCAGCGGCGGCAACCGGATGTACGTCGGCGGAAACGTCCGAATCCGACGGTTCTCCGGCGCACTCCGATAGTTCGAAACTCGTCGACGCACCCGCGCCGGCTGCCGTGCAGGACTGGCTGAACTATGACCGTCCCGGCGATTTCGACAGTATCGAAACGCAAGTGCAGGTGCCGACGCGCGACGGAACCGAGTTAGCGTGCACGCGATTTCAGCCCGGTCGTGAGGGGGTTCCGGACACCCAGGACCAGCATCCCGGCCTGATCTTGAACTTCATGCCCTATTACAAAGACAGCTACACCGGGCAGCATGCCTACTTCGCCGAGCGGGGCTACGACGTGCTCACGTGTGATGTTCGCGGCGCAGGGAATTCCCCGGGAGAGTATCCGGGTTGGTTTCAAGCCAAGGAGTCCGAGGACAATTACGACATCATCGAATGGCTCGCAGCTCAACCAAATTCGAACGGCCGGATCGGCCAGATGGGCTCGAGTTACGGGTCGATTACGTCCTATCGCGCCGCGGCGCTGAAACCGCCACACCTGACGACAATCGTCCCCATCGTCTCGCCTACCAACATCTACTCCGAGTGGGTGTACCCGGGTGGTGTGCCGTCGACGGTGGGTTCGTGGTGGGCGAATGAGGGACCGGTGTTGGACACGGCCGCACATACCCGAGTCTTGTCGGACTTCCAGCAGCATCCACAGTTCGACGACTACTGGAAGCAGATTGTCACGACGAACAAGTTGCAAGATGTTTCGATACCCGCCCTGCATATCGGCGGATACTTCGACATCTTCAAGAACGGTGGCTTCGATGCTCTTGCGCAGCGCGCCGACCAGACATGGCTCCTCTACGGTCCGTGGACGCACAAGCCGATCATTTCCGTCGCGGGTGCGGAAGAGAACGAAGAGAATGCAAACACCATCACTACGGGAACGGTTCTGCAGTGGTTCGACAGATGGCTGGCGGAGCGACCAGAGGCTGATCTACCTCCGACTCGCGTGACCTCCTACGAATCGAACTCCACTGACCATTCCGGCGAGTGGCGGTCTCTCGATCAATGGCCGGCCAACTCGACGGACGTGCTGCGGTTGTATCCCACTGGTGGCGGGCAGCTGACCGAATCCATCCCCCCACCCGCAGACACTCAGTACGCGGTCAATCCGTATGACGGACCATCGGAGATGGAAACTGGCACCATGCCATGGGCAGAGTCGCAGGATCAGGCCCAATCGGAGACCGCGAAGGCGAACGAACTGGGACGGTATTCCCTCGGGTACCCACGGACCACCTTTACCCTCCCAGCGTTCGAGAAGGACACCACAGTCGCGGGCCCGGTGGCCCTACATGTCAGTGCGTCGATCACTGCACCCGACACGTACTTCGTGAGCAAGCTGGAAGTGGTCACTGCTGACGGACGCGTGCTGCCGATCGAAGCCGGATATCTGCGCGCGCAGCTCCGCGAAAGCTTCGAACGAGTCGTTCCTGTCACCCCCGGTGAGCCGACCCAATACCGAATCGACCTCGGGCATACTCACTGGCGTTTTACGGCAGGCGAACAGCTACGAGTCACGCTCAGTGGGGGAGACATCCCCAAGGTGAATCCGACTGCCCCTGCCGGTGTCGTGACGATTCACCACGGAGACAAGACTTACGTAGACGTCACCACCCACAACGACTGACAGCACACACTGTAAGGAAAGACACGTGGTGGACCTGGGTGTTCTGGGCATCGACATCGATTTCGCCAGAGGCGAAGAGATACGCACCGAGATCTCAACTAAATTCACCCGGGAATTGCTCGAGTCGGAATTCGAGCTTGCTGGTTGGACGCCAACTGACTGGTGGACCGACGGCGACTATGCGCTTGCCCTGGCGAAGAAGGACGCGTGAACGGCGTGGCGATGACATTTCGCTTCTGAGCACCGCGGGAATATCCAGCCGGTAGCTGGTCCACCGCCACACCGGTGTCGGTAACCACGATGCCGTCCCCCCGGTTGCCGACTGCTGGCCCACACGCGCCATGTCAGGCGCCCGATCGTGCGCGGAGGCCGTCGACGGCGCCATGGAGGCCCCGAGTGATGCCATTCCGCATCGTTTCGCGCAACGTCATCGTCGATCCCCGTCTCGCCCGCGATGGCACCCGAAGGGCAGCACAACCGTAAGACGCTACGAAACTTGATGCAGCTCAGAGCGACAAAATGCGGGTACGAAGCGTAGCCAACGCGTACCTAATGTAGTACCTTTTGACAACAGTGACCTCAGCAACAAGTGAATGGTTGCGATGTCAGCGACGTCCGAAGCCGGTTGCTTCGCGTTGCGAATCCGACAATCGACGGGCGCGGAACACCTGCCCCAGCCCGCACAAAAGCAAGGAGTTTGCGTGTCTCAATTCAAGGTCGACCTGGATGTCACCGTCCCGATGCGCGACGGAACGGCGCTCAAGGCCGACATCTATTGGCCGTCAACGGACGACGGTCCGTGGCCCGTACTACTCCAGCGAACGCCGTATGACAAACGGTCCTGGATCACCACGGGAATCTTGGAAGTCCTCTCCGCCGTTCAGCGCGGTTACATTGTTGTGCAGCAGGACACCCGCGGCAGATACGGCTCGGAGGGGGAATGGCTGCCGTGGGCCCATGAGCAACGGGATGGATTCGACACCGTTGAGTGGGCGTCCCAATTGCCGGGAAGTAACGGCAAGGTCGGTATGTTCGGCGGCAGTTACACAGGAAACACCCAGTGGTCGGCCGCGCTCGCCCAGGCCCCAGGGCTGACAGCCATTGCGCCGCAGGTCACCTGGCACGATCCGGACAACGGGTTGTTCTTCCGCGGTGGTGCGATCGAGCTCGGACTCAACGGATGGTGGTCGATGACACAATCGCTCACGCAGCTTCCCAAAGCGATCGAGTCACCCACAGCACTCGTCGAAGCCTTCGTCGCCATGGTGAACGATCACGACATGCTCACCCCACGCGGATACTGGGAGCTTCCCGCCGCTCCTCTGCCGTCGCTCACCCGTACCGGCCTGCCCGATATCGGCGTTCAGCGTGCGATAGAACAACCCGAGACACGCGAGGAATG
This sequence comes from Rhodococcus sp. LB1, assembly GCF_001583455.1. Lineage (NCBI taxonomy): Bacteria > Bacillati > Actinomycetota > Actinomycetes > Mycobacteriales > Nocardiaceae > Rhodococcus > Rhodococcus sp. LB1. Next base: position 6,648 of record NZ_LTCZ01000089.1, read on the forward strand.
TCGCATCGCCAATCAGGGCGACCGAGTCACGATTCCGAGTCTGAACATCGCCGGTTGGTACGACGTGTTTCAGCAAGGTTCTCTCGACAACTATGTTGAGATGCGCCGCCAGGGGCTCACGACACGGCTGATTGTGGGGCCGTGGGAACATTTGAGCGTGTTTGGCCAGGGAGGCGGTCAGACAGGGGAAGTGAATTTCGGGATTGGATCGGTAGCACCGCCGGCGCCGGGCATCGCGACACTGACCGACGTCCAGCTCGAATGGTTCGACCATTATCTTCGAGGTGAACCCGCGACAACTGCGCATGACTCAGGGGTGAAGATCTTCGTGATGGGAGTCAACCAGTGGAGAGACGAGAAAGATTGGCCGCTCGAACGCAGAATCGACACTGCGATGTATCTCGGCCAGCACGAGGATCTTTCATTCGACGCTCCGACCGGTGACGAGTCCTATTCTCAGTACACCTACGACCCAGCCGATCCGACTCCGACGACCGGCGGAGCCCAGATACTGGCATCGGAATTCACGCGCGGGCCGAAGGATCAATCGAGCGTCGAAGGTAGGGCGGACGTACTCGTGTTCTCCACACCGCCCCTGGAGCGAGACCTCGAAGTAACCGGCCGCGTGCGGGCGACCTTGTTCGCGTCGACAGACGGACCATCGACCGACTGGGTTGTGCGTCTTTGCGACGTCGACGAACGCGGCGTCTCACGCAACATTGTCGACGGCATCGTCCGCGCGACGACCGAAGCTGGACGCGTCGACGAATACGACATCGACTTGTGGTCCACCAGTATCGTGTTCAAGGCCGGTCACCAGATCCGGGTGCAGGTTACTTCGAGCAACTTCCCTCGATGGGACCGAAACCTCAACACAGGTGAGGGCGTTAGAGCAACTGAGATGCGGCAGGCCCGCCAGAAGATCTATCACGATGCGGAGCGACGCTCGCACATCGTCCTTCCCGTCATTCCGTGACCGCGAAGCGAACGATCTGCGTCCAGTTGGTCTACATTCGAGGCGACCGACACGACCTACCGAAAGTCCAATTGAACGTGGCGTTGTAAGCGGGCAATTTTCACCCTGTGCGTTCGTGAGGATGAGGCACTATGGAAAGCGGACCTAGGAGGTCGAAGAGATCTGCCTGATTCGCCGACGTTGTTGGTGGCGCGAGCGTGACACCCGGTCGCGCCACCACAATCTCTCGGCCTGCCAGGCGAAGAACTGGATCCGATGAGCGGCTACTGGGCGAACGGCGCGGCGGAATCGCACCCGTCCTACGAGCGCACAGAAAGAACAAGAAGCCACCGACGTGCTCTGTGGCCTGACTGTTCGAATCCAGACCGAGACGACCAGCCACTACGTGGGTCTGCCTGAGAGCGCATGCGACTCTATGTCTCGAGACGGTCTCGGCTCTTCGAGCGAACGGCATCCGCGGCAACACCAGTCTCGTGGTAGAGCACCTCGTTCAATCCGAGTTGCAGTCCATGCTTCGCTATAAGCTCGTTCACGATCACGCCCAACCGGGCGCGGTGTTCGTCGCGCCGGGCCGCGAGATAGGCCACTCGCGTCTCCTGAGGTTCATCTACAAGTTGCGGTTCGAGTCGGCTGCGGATGTACGTCTTGAGATTGATGTGTTCGACATACACCCGGCGGGCAGGTCGGGCACGTAGCGGTGGACGTCGAGCTGTGTGTTGGGTTCACTTCGCCAGCTTTCGGCCAAGGGCCCGATGTCGAGCGCGTCGAAGACTAGGGTGCTTAGTGATTCGATGATCGCCTCCTTTGCGGCCGCGTCGTCGCCCGCAATCGGCAGCGTGGTGCGCTCTGGATCAGCCTCTGGTGCGGCGTTGAGAAGCAGATGCATGAAGTCCTGATTATTCAGCGCCTTTACAACTTTCGAGTCCTTCAGGTGTCGCTGTACCAGCTCACTGGTGGTTATCGCAGCTTCCTGCACCTCGGGATGGGCGCCATCACGCATAGGGTAATAGTTCGTCGTGTCTATAACGATCTCGCCGGCCAATTCGTCAGCCGGGAGTTGCTCGTAGGCGGAGAAGGGCACGGCTGCGACGATGATGTCGCCGCCCCTAATCGCGTCGACCGACGTGGCGGCGCGCACTCGCGGGCCGAGCCTGTCCGCGCGGCCAGTGAGCGTCTCGGGTCCGCGTGAGTTGCTGATAATCACGTTGTAGCCAGCTGCGACAGCGAGCCGTGCAACCGACTCGCCGATCATGCTACTTCCGATAATTGCGATGGTCTGCACCATGCCGCTTCCAATCCTGTGGTCGAGGACGCGGCGTCCACCCGGATAACAAAATGGGTACTTACGGTATTTGGTAACGTACCAACAGGTGGTGACACGTATCGCCGGTCGCCAAGTGCAGACCCTCCCTGAAGGCGGCACGCCCCCGCCGAGAAGCTGGCGAGAGTCACCGATCATCTCGACACCGGCGCCGTACAGCGCGGTGGGCATTGGTCCCGGTGTAACCCCCGATGCGCAGAGCGGCCGTCGCGAGACGAGGAATCAGAACAGTGAAATGGTGGTTGGGTATAAAGCCCCACGTCGCGGTGTCAGAGGTCACCACCAATTCGGCTCGGAAGGGTCGCGAGCGAGCGGTGCGCAGTCCGCCGATCCTGGGCTTGAAGCGGTAGGCCGCCGTCGATTCTGGTCCACCACCTCGTACCGATCACCGCAGAACTCGAACTCGGCCGTTACTTGCCGTGCTCCGGCCTCTACACGAGCTGACCAGCCGAACTTCCGACAACCAAGTGGATCGAGATCTGCCGTCACCTCAGGTCGCATGACATGATCTGGTCGATCCGACTGTGACAAAGTTCGACCGAGACGGCTGATTCGGATGGAATGATTGTCGGGGCACTCTGTCAGTTCACCAAGTTTCGTGACACATGTTGGCGCGCCCTGCTTCTGGGGCGCGCCGTTCTCTACCCGAGCGGGCTCGGGTAGACCGGCGTCTACCCGAGCCCTGGGGCGCGATGCTAGCTCTCGACGCGCGTCTTCTTTAGGCCGAAGACCACGAGTAAAATCAGTACAGCCAGGTAGCCGAAGTACCACGTGCTCATGCCCTGTCCGCTCAGCCATGTGAGCAGGAACGGCGCCGTACCGCCGAAGATCGCTGTAGCCAAGTTGTACGGGGCGCCAACTCCCATCGCTCTCATCCGGCTGGGGAACTGCTCGGTCATGATCACCGCGAGCACGGAGAACATGCAGGCGGTCAATGCGAGAAGCGCCAAGTCGACTATCAGGGACTGCCACCACACGTCGGACAGCCCGCGACTGAGAGGCACGACCAGCACCGCTCCACCGAGCGCGAAGGTCAGCCCGAATACTCGCCGCCCGAAGCGATCCGACAGATGCCCGAACAGCGGCAGCAGGAACATGAACACTATGAGGGCAAGGGTGTGGACGCCGAAGGTCGTGCTTGCCGGCAGTCCGATGGACTTGATCAAGTGGGTCGGCATGTACGAGACGAAGGTGTACCAGGCCGTCGCCGCTCCCGCCATCAGCATGAAGACGCGGAGCGTCTCGCGTGGGTAGACGGACAGCAGGGCCGTGAGGCCAGACGGCTTGCCATGTGACTCTTCGCTGTTGTCGAGTGTTTCGGCCATCGCCGAGCGGACCCACAGGCCGACCAGTCCGGCGGCGCCACCGATGAGGAATGGGATGCGCCATCCCCAGTCGTTGAGCGCTTCGGTCGACATCGCCGCGGCCAGGCCGAATCCGAGCAGCGTCGCCATGACGATTCCGACTACGACCGTGGTGTACCACAAGCTGGTGTAGAGGCCTCGGCGGTTCGCTGGGGCGATCTCGTACAGGTAGGCCATCGCTCCACCTGATTCACCGCCCGCGGCGAATCCCTGGGTCATGCGCGCGGCCACCAGAACGATGGGTGCAAGAACGCCGATTGTCTCGTAGGTCGGGGAAATCCCGACTATCAGGGTGGGTACCGCCATCAAGACGATCGTCAGAGTCAGCGCACGTTTGCGGCCTCGCTTGTCCGCATAGCTACCGATCAGCCAACCACCGAGCGGGCGGACGAAGAACCCCACCGCGAACACCGCGAAGGTGGACAGAAGCGCTGCTGTGGGATCGCTGGCGGGAAAGAACAAAGGGGCAAAGTAGACGGCGAACGTGGCATAGATGGTGAGGTCGAACCACTCGACCACGTTGCCGACTGCGGCTGCCGCCAAGGGGCGCACCCCTGTGCGCGGCGGATTCGCCGTTAACGATGGCGATACTGTCATCACTGGCCTCTCGGTACGAAATGGGGTTGTTTATTACCGTGACTGTAACCACATAACTGACGAAACGATAGAGGGTACAAGAAGCTTTTTAAACGTACCCTCGGTGTCGCTGACGTGGAACCACAATGTTGCGTGAGACGCCGCGTTCGTCGGCGGTGCTACCGATCCAATCCCGAACTTCACTCGCGACATGCTTCTGCTACGCCGCGACGGCGCAACCAACCGCACTGAGGACACAGTCGCACCAGGCCGAGCGAATGGTCGAGACCTCCGCCGTGCACCCACCAACGACCCTCCCTCTAGTAGTCACAGGACTACCGTCTTAACCTGCCGCTTTCATGCGAAC
>NZ_LTCZ01000090.1:0-2570 GCF_001583455.1 Rhodococcus sp. LB1
GTCGCATTGGAGCGGTCACCCGAGTTGGTCGTCGCGTTGTTGGCCATCCTCGAGGCCGGGGGCGGGTATCTGCCGATCGACCCCCGCTACCCGAGTGCACGGACCGGGTTCATCCTGACCGACGCCGCTCCGATCCTGATCCTGACCGACACCACCACCTCGAGCATGCTGCCCGACAACGGTATCCCCACGCTACTACTCGACGCGTACTCGGACGAGGTCGATCAACGGGAGGACATCCCCGGCGACAACGACCGCGCCACACCACTTCGGCCGGACAACACCGCGTACGTGATGTACACCTCCGGATCGACCGGCACCCCGAAAGGGGTCACGGTCGACCACCACAACGTCGTCAACTGCATGGTGCAGGTGGCCGCGAGTCTCGGTGGGCCAGGGCTGGCGCGGGTGCTGGCAAGTACGTCGGTGAGTTTCGACGTGTCGGTGTTGGAGATCTTCGCTGCGTTGTGCGCCGGCGGGAGTATCGACATTGTGCGTGACGTTCTCGTGCTCGGCGAACAGCGCGGCTGGACCGGGGGAGTGATCAGCACTGTCCCGTCGGCGTTCGAGGAGATACTCGATCAGATCGAGAGCACGGTGAGTGCCGAGACGGTGGTGTTCATCGGCGAGCAGTTGTCAGGGCAATTGCTCAGTGCAGTCGGTGCCGCGATTCCCGGTGTCCGGGTTGTCAACGGGTACGGTCCGACGGAGACCACCGTCTACGTGACGAGCCAGGTCGTGGAGTCGTCGGACAACCCTGTCGGTGGGTCGGTGCCGATCGGTGTGCCGGTACGGAATTCGCAGGTATTCGTGTTGGGCGCCGGGCTTCGGCCGGTTCCGGTGGGTGTGGTGGGGGAGTTGTATATCGCCGGGGTTCAGTTGGCGCGCGGCTATCTGGGCCGGCCCGGGTTGACGGCGGAGCGGTTTGTCGCATGTCCGTTCGGGGCGGTGGGTGCGCGAATGTATCGATCGGGGGATCTGGCGCGGTGGACTGCTGATGGTGTGCTCGAGTTCGTGGGACGTGCTGACGAGCAGGTGAAGGTGCGGGGGTTCCGGGTGGAGCCGGGGGAGATCGAAGCGGTACTACTGAAGCACCCGGCGGTGGCGCAGGCAGTGGTCATTGCCCGGGACACCCCGGCGACGGGCGGGCAGTTGGTGGGGTACGTCGTCCTCGAGCCCACCGACACCGACACGGGTGTGGGGGTACGAGAGTTCGTGACGGGGCGGCTCCCGGAGTACATGGTGCCGGCGGTGATCATGCTGGTGGATCGGTTGCCGTTGACGGCGAACGGGAAGCTGGATCGGAAAGCGCTACCGGCACCCGAGTTCACCGGTGGGATGTTCCGCGCGCCGCGGTCATCGATCGAGGAGACACTGCTCTCGCTTTTCGCTGACGTGCTGGACGTCCCGCGGGTGGGGATCGACGACAGCTTCTTCGATCTCGGTGGGCATTCGCTGTCCGCGACACGGTTGGTCGGGCGGATCCGCACGGTGCTGGGGAAGGAGGTCCCGATCCGGATGGTGTTCGAATCTCCTACGATCGCCGCACTGGCACCGCGACTCGGCTCCGGAGCGGTTCGGCCGCCGCTGGTCCCACGTACGCGGCCTGAGCGGGTGCCGTTGTCGTTCGCGCAGGCACGGCTGTGGTTCCTACACCGCTTCGAGGGCCCGTCGGCCATCTACAACATCCCGGTGACGGTGCGACTCACCGGCGACCTCGACACCGAGGCCTTGGTGGCGGCGATCGAGGACGTGATCGCCCGGCACGAGAGCCTGCGAACGATCTTCGGCGAAGCCGAGGGGATTCCGTTCCAGGAAATCCTTTCCACCGACGAGGTCCCTTCGCCAGTGCAGATAATCGACGTCGAGGCAGACGAGATACCCGCGGCAGTGACCACGGCTGCAGGGTATCGGTTCGACGTCGAACACGAAATTCCGATCCGGGCAACGTTGATGGCGTTCGGATCCCACGACCACATCCTGGTCTTGGTGCTCCACCATATTGCGGGGGACGGGGCGTCGTTGACACCGCTCGCACGTGACATCGCCGTCGCGTATGAGGCCCGTTCGGAGGGCAGGGTTCCGGGGTGGGCACCGCTGCCGGTGCAGTACGCCGATTACACCCTGTGGCAGCGAGAAGAACTGGGCAGTGAGCACGATCCGGGCAGTGTGATCTCCACCCAGCTCGACTACTGGAAAACCGAGCTGGCGGGGCTACCCGACTGCATCGAGCTACCTGCCGACCGGCGACGACCGGCCGCACCGAGTTACGGCGGCGGAGTGGTCGAGTTCTCGATCGGACCCGAACGTGCGACGGCGATAACCGAATTGGCTCACAATAGTGGGGCAACACCATCGATGGTATTGCAATCAATGCTGGCGGTAGTACTCCGCAGACTCGGTGCCGGGGGCGATGTCGCGATCGGCGGACCGATCGCGGGTCGCACCGACGAAGCGTTGACCGAGTTGGTGGGTTTCTTCGTCAATACCTGGGTGCTACGCGTCGATGTGTCGGGGAACCCGCGGTTCGACCAGGTGCTCGATCAGGTCCGGGGTAAGGCGTTGGCGGC